>JAYUFP010000817.1:0-3495 GCA_043738665.1 Isosphaeraceae bacterium | reverse complement strand
CAGGACATGTCGAACTATCAGAGTGCCCGCAACCAGGTCGGCGGCGGGTCTGGGTTTCACGACCCGCAAGTCTATTATACGCAACATCTTCGAGGCTTCTTCCGCGGCTGGGCCGTTCAGAAGAAGGCGGACGCTGAGAAGCTCAATTCCGACGTGGCAACCTTGGCGGGTGGCTTGAATGTCGTGCGTCGGGACGCTGCCACGCTTCAGTCACTGGGTGCCGGGCTACCCAGCGACTCTTATGGACGGTTGAGCGACGCCTACATCGCCGCCTTCGCGCATGGCAGCCCGAGTTCGGCTTCTCTCGCCACGTTTCGAACGGCGGCCATGGGCACTTCCGCGACGCCATCGCGAATTGCGAGCATCAATCGACTGGTTACTGACGCCCCGACGTTCTTCACGGCGGCGGGATCTTACGCCGACATCCAGACAATCGTCGGCGACGTTCAGGCGCTCGTGAATGTTGGAGCGGGATCGTCGCTCAATCCGTTCAAAATCGTGATCAGTCGCTGAGAATGACTCCGTCGCCGATTTTCGGGAGTTTCCCTTCCCGACTCATTGCGAAGCCCGTGTTGAGGCCGGTCAAATCCCGGTCAAGGCTTGCCGGTTCCGCGAGATCTGCACATGGCAGATGGCGACCGCGCAGGCGTCGGCGACGTCGTGGGGTTCGGGCAGTGTTTCGAGGCCGAGCTCAGTCTTGATCGCGTGCTGCATCTGCTCTTTAGGGGCTTTTCCGCTCCCCGTGAGCGTCTTTTTGATCCGGGCCGCGGCGTAGCCGTAAAGCGGGATGTTCCTTTGGGCGGCGGCCAGAACGATCACGCCTCGTGCGTGCGACATGAGGATTGCCGTCCGGGGGTGTCGGACGTGGCTGTGGACCTGTTCGAGCGCGACGGCGACGGGCGGGTAGGCGTCGAGGATTTCGAGGAGACTCTCGTGGATCAAGGCGAGGCGCGGACCCATCTCGTCGCCGGCGGAGGTCGTGCGAATGATTCCGGCCTCGATCACGACAACTCCACGCGCCGTCGGTTCAACCACCGCATAGCCCGTCACGTTCAGGCCGGGGTCGATTCCCAGCACGCGTCCCGAGCGGATGTGCGGCCCGGGAAAGAGCGCAGCGGGTTTGACAATCTCTGTCATGGGTTGAGACCTTCCGTCCCTGGAACCTGGTCCGTCACCGATCGATGTCAGGATTTCGGTTCGATTCTCCACATGGTCCCGTCCGCCCGGTCTTCGAGCATGACACCGAGCGCGGTGAGTCGGTTACGGATCTCGTCGGCGAGCTTGAAGTTCTTCTCTTTTCGAACCATCGCCCGGAGGTCGATCAGGAGTTTCATCAATTCGGGAGTCAGGCCGTCGTGACTCGCTTCGGCTTTCTCAGGGAGGGTGCGGAAGAGGCCGAGAAGCTGTGTCAGTTCCTTGAGGACGACCATCCCGCGACGGTAGTCGTGAAGCCCCGCGTCATCGGGTTTCAAAACGTGCGCCGCTCGGTTTAGGGCGTGGGCGACTTCGAACAGTTCACCGAGTGCCCCGCCGGTGTTGAAGTCGTCGTCCATGGCGGCGAGGAAACGGTCGCGGTGGTTGTTGATCTCGATCAGGAGGGCCGAATCGCCGGGGTCGAAATCATGGCGACGCGTCGGCCCTTCCAGCGTGTCGAACCGCACCCCGGTCAACTGCTCGTAGCGCTCGAAGGCCTTGTGAAAGGTCTGAAGACCGCGCTTCAACTCCTCGATCCGGCTATTGTCGTAGTCGGTGGGGCGGCGGTAGTGGCTCGCGATGAGCAAGGCACGCAAGGTATCCGGGTCGTGCGCCTTGAGCAGGTCGGCCATCAAGACGATCGTGTTGGGGTCCGACTTCGAGATCTTCTTGCCGTCCTTCGTCAGAAGGCCGTTGTGCAGCCAGTAAGTCGCGAAGGGCTCGCCGGTGTAGCTTTCAGACTGGACGACCTCGTTCTCGTGGTGGGGAAAGACGAGATCGAGGCCGCCGCCGTGGATGTCGAAGTGCCTGCCGAGGTGCTTCATGCACATGGCCGAGCACTCGATATGCCAGCCGGGACGCCCGCGTCCCCACGGGCTTTCCCAGAACGGCTCCCCCGGCTTCGAGCTTTTCCATAAGGCGAAATCGCCGGGATGCCGCTTCAAGGTCGAAGGCTCGATCCGCGCCCCGGCTTCGAGCGATTCCGGGTCGCGATGGCTGAGCTTGCCGTAGTCGGCGGCCTTGGTGACGTCAAAGTAAACGTCCCCAGACGACGCATAGGCGAACCCCTTGGCGATCAGGCCTTCGGTGATTTCGAGGATCTCGCCGATGTGCTCGGTCGCCTTGGGCATGACGTCAATGCCTTCGACCCCAAGCGCTTTGAGGCAGCGGAGATAGTCCTCAGTCACGCGGTCGGCGAGCGCCTTCACCGAGGTGCCGTCCCTCTGGGCCTGGACGATCAGCTTGTCATCGACGTCGGTGATGTTGACGACCCATTTCACCTCGTAGCCGAGATACGCCAGGTAGCGCTTGATCGTGTCGAAGATGACCGGCCCGACCATGTGGCCGATGTGGCTCTGCGAGTAGACCGTCGGCCCGCAGACGTACATCCCCACCTTGCCGGGAACGACCGTCTTGAACAGTTCCTTGGTCTGGCTGAGCGTGTTGTAAACTCGGAGCGGCATGGGTCGTCTTCGATGGTCTATTGGATAAGTGATCGTCGGCTGGGTCATCACCCGGCGGACAGGACGTCGGAGGCCGCTTTCGCCGGGTCACGACCCGGAGTACGCAACATGGCTTCCTTCAAGTCGTCGATTCGAGAAGTACCACGGCTTCACAAGAGATCGCCTCGGCGCGGCCGATCGGACCCACATGCTCGCCGGTCTTCGCCTTGACGTTCACCGAGCCGACCTCGACTCCGAGGAGTCGGGCGACGTTCGAGCGGATCTCGGCCTTGTAGGGTCCGAGTTTCGGCTCCTGGGCGTGGACGATGATGTCGCAATTGGAAGTCCGCCAGCCGGCGATCGCGACCTCGCGTACGACGCTGATCAGCAGCTTCGAACTGTCGAGGTCCTTCCATTCCGGGTCCGTATCGGGATAATGCTCGCCGATGTCGCCCAGCCCCGCCGCGCCCAGGACGGCGTCGGCCACCGCGTGCAGGACCGCATCCGCGTCGGAATGCCCGACCAAACCGCGGGGGTGGTCGATCGTCACCCCCCCTAGAATCAACGGCCGGCCCGCTTCGAACCGATGCGTGTCATGTCCAATCCCAACGCGCACGCAACATCTCCCCACACCTGAAGCCAAGTTCCCGACAGGACGCGACATCCCCGCAAGAAAACGCGATCCTAACGGTTCCGCGTTCTCGCTGCCATCCCCGGAGAAGGATTGGGTCCGCCAACGGATTCCGGCATTGTCTCCATGGCGCGTTCGTCTTCGCCCTGAAAGGGCGACACAGGAGAGCCCGGGGCAACGCCCCGGGTTGCCGGAAGCGCCCAAAACCTCAGCCCTGAAGGGGCGGGA
>JAYUFP010000816.1:0-3500 GCA_043738665.1 Isosphaeraceae bacterium | reverse complement strand
AAAGGGCGGAACCTGATCGCCGTGCAGCGACGGGAATTGTCCCGCCCCTTCAGGGCGAAGACCACTCCGCCAGAATCCGTTGGCGCACCCAAGGCGGGTGGATAATGACCTGGAAATGAGCGCGTAAAACCGACCTACCCTGAGCGCGTAAAACCGACCTACCTTGGTCTTCAAGATGGCCGCTCCGGGCAAGAGCGGTCATCACGACTCACTCGGCTTTCCGTCCCTTCTTCGTCTTGATCGACTCCTTGAAGCGGTAGCTCTCGCCATTCATCTCGAAAATCCGCGAGTGGTGGGTCAGACGCTTCCCAGAAGATTTATGCCCTCTGATTAACATAGTCAGCGTTACATATATTTTTAATTTTATCAGTATCCTGACACACCACCTCCAAGCTCCGGACGGCTTCCTCCTGATGGCGGTGGAGCCGAAGCGGACGCCCGTCGATATGGAGGTCGGGCTTGATCCGGAAAACCTTGCGACAGCCAGGGTGAACGACGCCTTCATCGGCCAGTTCGTCGATCGTGCGACCGGGCTCGAATGACGGGTTGAGCTGGATCAACGTCTCGGGCCAGAGCAGCCCCGAGTCGAGTTCCTCCTCGACCTTGGCGTGGATCACGGGGTCGCGGATCTGGATGAAACTGCGGATGTAGGCGGCGTACGAGGAGATTAATTCCTGGCGAAGTTCGAAGACGTTCACGTTCCGCTCCCGGGGGGGATGGGGGGCGAATCAGTGTACGGCCCTTGGGACGATCAAGGCAAGAAGGGCGATATCAGGCCTGCCGTGAAATCGCGTAAAGTCTAAAACCGCCTCCCGGAGCTGACCGTGACGTTGATCGTGGCCCAGAGACGGCGGAAGTCGCCCGGTAACGCCCTTACGTAAGGGGCCTAATCGCCTTGGCACCTCGCCGCGACGAGCCCGGGGCGGCGGATCGCATCAAAGACATTGCAAGTGTCCGAGCCGAGTCCCGCCCCGGCGCTGAGGGGGTGGACCAGCTGAAATGATCGCCCCGGCACGAGTTTGCCGAGGGTCACTTTGGCGCTTTGAATGAGTCCGGTCCATCGAGAGTTCTCGGCCAAGAGATTGACATCGGCGTCGGCCGCCAGATCGGAGAGGTCCAGCGCGAGCCGCCAGTCGAGCACGGCGTGGAGGTCGGTGTTGGCGTAATCCCGGAGGCAGTCGTAGCAGGATCCGTCGCATCGAGAGGAGTGCTCGGCCCCCGCGACCTTCGCCACCCAACCCACGTCGCGGTCGCGGCGGGCCGCCGTCTCCAAGAGACTGCGAAGCGAGTCAGGCTCTGAGAGATGTCGGCAATAGCCCGCGCCGTTTTCCAGGGTGTCCATCAAGACGACCTCGTAGGCGGTCTTGTCCCCCTCCAAGCGCACCGGACGCACGGCCACGTCGAGCTCGCGCGGCTCGACATCCAACAGGTCGCACGCGGCCAGTCGCAGCAAATGACCCCACGAGTAGAACGCGGCCCGCGCGTAGAGGGACGATTCGGCCGGCGAGGGGTCCAGGGGCGGGCCGAGCCGAAGGCCCGCCGGGATCGTCTTCGGGCGGAGTCGGAGAATGTCTGTCTTGCGGCGCGAGGCCAGGGCCACCTTGGCAGCCTCGGCCTCGGCCGATTCCGCTCTCGTCTTCCAACTCCCTCCGCTTTGCAACTCGTCGCAGACGACCCAGGGCATGCGCCAGCCCTTTCTAAAGGCGAACAGTCTCTCGCCGTTGTCATTCACACGAATGACTTGTCGCTCGTCGAAGGCATAGGCCAAGTTCGTTCCGTTGAGAAATTCAATGGGACCGGCATCGGAGTCGAGCCGAGGGTGGCTGGCCCGGGGCGACCAGTCGAAACGGCCGTGGAAATCCTTCGATGTCTCCGGCTCGGTAGTGTAACCCAGGGGTTCCCAGGTCGTGACGCGCCGGTACTGCTTTGGATCGTCCACGCCGCAAACCGGGCAGGAAGTCACATCGTGGTCATCGATCGAGAGCGCCCCACACGCCGAGCACGAGCCGATTTCCGAGATGGGTCCCCGGCCATCCCGCTCCTCGATCTTCCCCGCCCCGCCCATTCCGAAATGGACGACCCCGACGGCCCGGTGGACGAGTTTGTCCTTGACGGTCTCGCTCCCTGGAGCGAACTGGCCGATGGCGATCCCGTCGTCGCGGTCGACGACGTGCTTGAGGGGAAACCTGTCGTTCGGCCGGGGCCAGGCGTGGTACAAGTTGCGAACCCGAGTGGGAAACCCGAACATCGGCAGTAGCCCGGCGTTGGCCAACCTCTCGCTCAGGGCGTCCTGGGGATATTTGCTGGAATCGGCAATCTCCGTGATCGTTTCGGGCAGGGTTTGAGGGTAAGCGATCCACTCCGCGCGACGATCCTTCAGTTCGGTCCCCACGAGAAGGTGATCCACGATCTCGTCGATGGCCGCGGTGTTGGCGGAAATCCACTCGCGGAACCGCCCCTCGCGCTCGCCCCACTCGTCGGCTCGGCCGAACTCACCGTGGACGCTGTCGTGCGCGGCCGGAGAATCTCGCTCTTCGAGACTCAGAGCCCGGCGGAGGACTTCCTTGGCGATCATCCGCTTGAGAATCTCAGGCCGTCGCATGTCAACGTAGGGGGGCGGGGGTGGCTCGGACGTGATCTTCACGGGGTCGCCGAAGTGGAAGTTATCGTGGCTGCGGCCTCGCGCCACGGTGAGGGCGACCGAGAGCCCCGCGCCTCGGCGTCCGGCGCGGCCGACTCTCTGCTGGTAGTTGAACCTGCGAGGAGGGACGTTGCCCATCATCACGGCCAAGAGGTCGCCGATGTCGACGCCCGCCTCCATCGTGGTGGTCACGCTCAAGACGTCGATCTCGGACACGCGGGGTTCTTCACCCTCCAGGCAGATCCCCCGGAACAGCCGCTGCCGATCCTGGGCATCATCCTTGTCCGTTTGGCCGGTCAGTTCCTCGCATCGAAGACGGAACGTATCGGCTGCTTCCGAAGCGAGGTAGGTGTAGTAATCGTCATCACGGAGCCTGGGCGGGTCGGCCGCCTCGTGCAGGGGGAAGTGGCATGAGACGCAGCAGCCCAACGCACGATGTAGGTGGATGGCCCGGCATTTCGCGCAAGTCCAGGACTTGGCATCGGCTGGGGCGGGCCGGAACCAAAGGGAGGCGGGGTCGAGGATGAAGTCGTTGCTGGAGGTCTTGGAATCGATCAGGAAACTTTCGACTGCATCACCCCATTGCTTTGGGTCGCCGACGCGAGTCGCCTTGAGATAATCGTAGAAAACCTTGGAGAGCTTGGTCGCTGTGCGGGCATACTCCGACCCTCGGAACCGTCTCCGCTCGCCGAGCAGCCTGATGGCCACCTCGACCGCGCGGCGGAACTGCATTGGGTCGAACCCGCTTGGTGTGGAGAGCGAGGGGTCGAACGTGACCCAGCCGAGTCGCAAGGACTCGACAGAATGAGCATGATGTTAAGCATTGAATAGTTCGTGACGAGCACGTCGGGCGGATTGT
>JAYUFP010000815.1:0-3510 GCA_043738665.1 Isosphaeraceae bacterium | reverse complement strand
GCGCGAACCAGTTCCGCCCGATGCTCGCGGACATGGTTCAAGAGGTCGGGAATCTTGAGGTCTCCGCGCTCTTCGGGACACTCAAGCGCCGTGAGAAGATTACAGACGAGCCAGCGGCGATAGGCGTCCTTCCTGGGGACGATGCCGTTGCCGGATACGAACCACACGCTTCGCAGTTCAAGGCCCGACGTCGTCTTGCTGACCCCTAAGATTCGATCGTTGACGGTCATGCTGGTAAGGGCTGAGTCGAGAACGCCCCCGCCGTAGAATCTTCCTTCTTCGATATTGTCGAGGTGGACGAGCGGCGTAGGGTCGAGAGCGAACGCCGTCTTGACCTTCCGCATTTCGTCCCGATCTTCGGGGTAACTTGTGGTCGGTACGGGACGGTTGTTGAGGATGACGCCGATGCAGTCGATCAATTTTCCCTTGCCCGTTCCGGCCCGGTTCCCGACAAAGGCGTTGCCGGGTACTGGTCCCTCGATTCCCGGTCGGGCGATTGCCGTGAGCAACGCGCTGAACCACACGGCCTTGTCGTCGGCGCTGGCGAACGGGAATTGCTCGACCAACGCGAGAATGAGTCTGGCGGCGGCTTCAGCGTCGAGCCTTGTTGGAAAGTCGGGAATCGGGTCGAGGGCGATCGAGGGCGAGTAGAATATCCCCGTCTTTCGGTCATATCCTGGGGTCATGACGAGCGATCCGTCGGCCCGTGGGAACGGGATTTCCGCCACGCCCCGGAGCGGTCGTACGCCCGGAAAGTTCCCGTTCTCGGCCGTCGCCTTGACCAGCCATGTCGGCGGGTGTGCCGGCTTCGCCGCGTCCTCGCCGCTCTTGGTTTTCCCCCAGACGAAGAAGTCAATAAGCGCCGTGATTCGGCACGACAAACCGGCTTCGCCGACGGGAATGATCCGGGTCAAGCCGTCCGCCTTTGTGACTTCGACGCCCCCCGCGAGTTTGGCGGTCTCCCCCTTGTGAACATCGACGCGGACCAACACGTCGCCGCGACAGAAGAGGCCAAGATCACTGGGCAGGACCGCGAGCGTTTCCGCCAGCACGCGGTGACGGTCCACGTTGATCTCGACAGCAGGGAGGGCGGGCCTGGCTTGCGTGTCTGGCGGTGGCCCGTCAGACGCCTTGCCGTTCGTCTCGTGAGACCTGCCGTTGATGGTGGTCATCTTCCTTGGCTCGTAATACTCCGTCCGCCCTTCGAGGGCCTTGGCGATCGTCATCGCGCCGTAGGTCGTCTCGCCCCGCCGTTCGTCCCACTTGTCGCGCAGCAGGCCCGACCGGCGGAAGACGCGGTCGATGGCGGCCTCGTCGCCCCTGAACCAAAACGCCAGCGCGTTGCACAAAGCCAAATCGGCCGATGATTCGTCGTGGTGGTTCCGGGAGGTATCGCCCTTGAAAAGCGCCTCGACGTCCGCCCCGTTCTTCGCCGCGAACATCCGACGCAAGAGGTCGTCGTCGGATTCGAGCGCAGCGGCCTGGGGCTTGGCGGCTGACTTCGGCTTGACCGGCTTCGGGGGAAAGAGATCGGCGTGCAGGGCCGAGACGGCGTCCGCGATGTTCTCCACCGTCTCCCCGGTCGGCTGTTCTCCAAGGCAGTCGCCGGTCATCGTGAAGTAACGACCGGCCTCGTAAATCTCGATTGCGGCTTTGCCAGGGCCGATCCCCTTTTTCTTGCATGAGCCGCCCGGCTTGGAACCCCGAGCGATCAGCTTGAACCCACGGGCGGAGGGGGAGATTTCGGCGTATGTCGGCAGACGGTCAAGGTAGGGCTTGGCCCACTCTTTGACGAACCCCCCGTCGTCGAGGGCGTCGTCGAAGTCGATACCCACATAGGGGTCGTCTGGGCTGAACACGAACCCGATCCCGTCAACGCAGTCGCGCGCTTTCGGATCATGGAACCTGTTCAGAACGTCGAGGGCCTCGTCGAACGTCCTCCAGGTCGAGGGGTCGGTCGTCGAGCCCTTGCTAGGAGGAATCGTGGCCGCGAACGGAACCTTAGTCCAATCGTCCCCTTTGACCCTGTAGCGCCAGACAACCCATTGCCGACGCTCGCGGAGTTCGGCGGGGACGTACTGGAGATAATCCCGATCCGCGATGTACGACGGCTTCGGGCCTGGGTCGCCCTTCGGCGCGTGAACGCCATTCGCGCCGACAAGGGGCTTGTCGCCCGCTTCGGGTTTTGCGATGCTCAAGGTGTGTCCTTTGTGCCCGCTAAAGCACTAACAAAGGGCCTGCGGCCGATCCGTGGTGCGACCCACGGATTGGCCTTTTCCATTGGTGCCGATCGTACCACGTCCCGGTCGGTCGCCAGAACAAACGGCCGCCCTGCCACTCGAATCAGTCGCAACCGCCCGCCGAGGACCGCCTCACGAACCGCGTGCGGATGATAGTTGAACCGAGTCGTATATCTACCAATCGTCATCAGTCGCACGGCCCGCCCCCCAGCCGAAGCAAGCCGGTTGATTTAGCGATCACGTCGAGCGCCTTGGAAACGTGATTCAAGCCGGGCGGGATGATCGCGCCGGGAGGTCGCATCTCGACCGCTAACCGCCGACTCGCGGCGGGGTCGGTCGCCAGTCGATCCATGAATTTGCGGGCCAGATCGGTGCCGGTCACGCTGGGACGTCCTCCATCGCGGAAGACTCAGTCAGCCAGGCTTGAACCCAGCGCCCAAGATAGAGAATCCGTCCTCCCCTCTTAGTGAATCGCAGTTCACCGCGTTTGCGGGCCTTCGCAATAGCCGTCGGATAGAGCCCGAGCGACTGTTTCAAAGCACTGTCGTCATAGAGGGCGTTGGCCTCAATCTGAACGGGTCGGACCACGTTTCGTCCCTCCCTTTGGGGTTTGGCCTCGCTCGGGCCATCCTAAAGGGGGTGGTGGCGCTTTCATGCGGTTTCATGCGGTTTCTAGTTAGCTCTTCACAACCGTGGGAATTTCTCGGGCAGAGGAACGCCGAACTTGGCCGTAAGCCAAGGGCGGACGATTTTCCAGTCGTAGAGCGCTGTCTTTCCGCCACCGCCTTCGACCACCGGGTCGGGCAATCCGCGTTTTTTGAGGCGATCAAAAGTGGATTTTGACTTGTGGACCATCGCGGCCATTTGGAGGAGAGTCACGAGGTCAGGGAGACAGATGGCGGCGGATCGTTCGCCCTCTGTCCCATCCAGATTCCAATCCCCTCCCTTCGACGCGGCGGCCACGAAGGCTTTGCACATCCGGCGCATTTCGTCGGTGAGTTCGGCGGTTCTCAGCGTCTTCGTGAAGGCGTCGCGCCGCTTGCGGACCTCGGCAAGAATTCCGGGGCGGCTTTCCGGCGGCTCGTTCTTCCATTGGTAAAGTGCCGCGAGCAAAAACGTGATGTCCCCCGACCCCAGTTCGCGAGCTTGCCTCAGGCTGATCCCGAACTCGGCGACAAAGAACCCCATAAGCAAATCAGGATCTTCGCTTCCGATCAGTTGCGCGATGTAATACCGCTGGGCCGCCCATTGGGAGTTCATGCCGTCCATG
>JAYUFP010000814.1:0-3511 GCA_043738665.1 Isosphaeraceae bacterium | reverse complement strand
TAGCTGGTTTTGTCGGCCATTGGACATCGGTAATCGATCATTTTCGGTTCAGATCACCCAGCCGCCCGGAACACCGGAAAAGCCTCGATTATTATCATACGGGACATTCGAGAGCGGCGAACAGTCGGAGTGGGAGGGGAGGCGTGTGGTAACTTCGGCCAGGAAACGTCCTCAAGGCACGAGTTGAAGGATCGGCCGGTCACGGAAGGCGGGCGAGAGGGAACGGTCGGGAAGGTGCGGGCGGGCTGAGTCCGGGCCTGTTCACGGTTTTTTCAAGAGTTCAATCCGTTGTGCTTCGCACATGCGGCGCGCTTGAAAGCGATCACGGAAACGGATCCGACTCCGAGCATCAGGAAGACGGAAGGCTCGGGTATCGCGGCGGTTGTGCCCAGGAGCATGAAGGCCGTCGTGTTATCGGCGTTAAGGACGGAGCTGCCGAAAAAAACGCTGTGACCCACCGATCGGCCGGTCGACCAGAAGAAGTAATTGTTCTTATCCGTCGTGTTGTCCTGCACGGAGAAAGCGTACCGTCCGGTGGTGAGAAACGTCGTCGGGATCAGTGCGTCATAGGAGTAAATCTCCACAGGCGTGACGGTGCCGCTGACCTTCCCCGTGTCGGCCCGAGTGACGGCGTTCCCCGCGGCGTAGGTGAGAAACGGAGTCGTGGCCGGCACCGCGCCGTTGAAATTGAAGAATCGAATTGTGAATGAGTCGGTCGCCGGGGCGACGTTTCCGATGTAGTAACCGCCATACCATTTGACCTCAGTGACCGTCGCCGAAGTACCGATCGAGAAGTCGCTCGAAGTGACCGTCGTGGTATTGGCGGAGTCCGCGGTGACGAGCCCATTGGCACCCCCCGCCGCGAAGATGCCGCTGTCATAAATTACGTCGGCGCGGGCTGAGTTTGAAAGGAAAAGCGCGACCGCGAGGGCCGACAATCGGGAGACGGATGTAAGCCGATTCATAAGATGATTTTCGTTCTCTTGTCAACGAAAGGACGGGTTGCTTTGCCAAAACGGACAGGGCGATCAATGAGTTCGGCCGTTCGCCGAACCCTTTTTACCTTGGGCATAGATCATAAACGAGCCGAAAAGAAAAATCAACACTTCCGGTGTTCCGGGCGGCTGGGCGATCTGAACCGAAAATGATCGATTACCGATGTCCAATGGCCAACAAAACCGACACTGTGGTAAGCGTACCGGGCAGTTCCGCGTCGATCCACGCAATCAGGCTTGGAACCGGCCGCTTGCTGAAGGGAAGCCACTTTGGAGTCATCGAGTCGGTTCCTCTCTCGCCGAGACTATCCCTGCCGAGTGAACCTCAAAAACGGACCCGGTAACTTCGCTATAATCTCAAAAAACCAGCTAAATCGTCCATCGGCCATTGGTCATCGACCATCACGGTCGGTCAACCGCCTTGAACATCGGAAGAGCCTCATTTATTAGCGGAGATTGTGATGATTAAAGTCTCATCAATCGCGTCCGTTGATTCGCCGGGATGCCGATCCGCGAAGGTTCAAAGGTTTTTCAGACTTTGAAAAGAGTCGTCCCCACGAAGCGAAACTCGGCCTATGGTCCGTGCGAAGACGTCGTAGGCCGAGTTCGGAACCGCTTCTCGTCAGCCCAGAACCCTCTTCACCGCCTCCCGAGCCCGGATCATCAACGGGCTGTCGGGAGTCTTCGACCCCGGCAGGTTGAACATCGCGGCGGCCACGAGCGGGGCTTGCCACTTTGGATCGCTCGTCAGCAGACACTCTTCCCACGAGGCCGCGCCGTATTTGTAGTCGTGGCTGTCCCTTCCTTTACGGAAGATCAGGCGGCGGGCCGCGGCGAAAACCTGGTCGGGAGTTCCCCCTTGGTTCAGGTAGCCGACCGCCTTTCTTGCGGCTTCGGTCTTGTTTCCGCTCACCGCGTCGAAGATCTCGCCGACGGCTTCCTCTCCCGAGGCGCTCGGCTTGATCGGTTCGAGGGCGTCTATGGCGGGGGCGGTCGGCGGCTTGGCGCGGCCGCGGTAAAGGGGCTGCCAGCCGACGGCCTGGAGCAGAGCGAGCTTCCGCGTCGTATCGTCGCCGCTCGCCCCGAAGATGTAGTGGAGGGCGTTGGCCGAGGTCGTCGCGTGGATCGCCACGATACCGGGGGACCGCATCATCAACTCGGCCGACGCGAGTGAAACGGCGTCCCACAACGATTCAGGTGCGAACCCGGCGTTCAGGAGCTTCGTGGCCTCGGCCGCCGCGTCCTCGGCGCTCGCGGTCCGTATCGTTTCCAGCAACGATTTCGTTGCGGAGGCGTCGGCCTTTCCGAGTTGCCAGTCGTCACGGACTTTCTTGGCATTGGCGAGGTTGGCTTCATACGGCCCGACGGGCACCTTGCGGTCGTCGCCGTGGAGGTCGAGGAGGCCGAACGCCAGGGAACGAAGCACAGGCTCGGCGTGTTGCCAGCCAATCGTCTGCAAAGTCCGCCAGCACTGGGCGGCGAAGATTGGCTTGTGGCCGATGTTACGCTGGTCGCGGACGGCCATCCGCCAGATCGGCTCCATGGTTTCGGCCGCGCCTGAGGTCCGGCAAAGCTGGGCGACGGAGGCGTCGGCCGCGGCGGGATCCCACGTTTCCATCGCGTGGAGGAACTCGGCCTTCGCCTTGTCGGGCTTGGGGAGGCGGGATTCGTCGACCTTGCCGAGCGTCCAGTCGCCTTCCTTCACGTCCTGGGCCTGCGAGTTCTTGAAGGTGTCGAGCCCCCAGAGCATCGGCAGGAGGCGGTCGTCTACCGACGCCGTCTGGCCGAGCAAGTGGGCCGAATTGATGACCATCACCGCGTGGAACTTGAAGCCGACGGGGTGCGGCTTGATGTTGCGGATGCCGGCGAGGAATAGCCCCGCCATGAGGTCGCGATAGGGGAGTCCGCGTTTGAGGTGGTCGACGGCGACCTCGATGATCCGCTCGCGGGGGGTGTCCTCGATCCAGCGCACGACGGGCTCAATCTCGGGGCGGAAGCGGACGACGTCGGGGTCGACGGCCATCGCGGCGTGTGCCGGCGTGATCGTGCTCAGGAGCGGCCATTCGCCCAGGCTTGCGCCGAGTCCCAAGGCGGTGGATTGGAGAAATCGGCGGCGTCCGAAGGTTCCGTGTCCGTCCATCAAGGGCTCCTTTGATCCGGGTTCGACGCGAATCGAGGGACCCGCGGGTCGGCGTCCGGCCCCTGGGAGAGGAAAGCAAGGCCCCCGACCGCAGTCTAACGCGCCCGGGGACCGGCTCGATAGTCTGGGGTCGACCTCGTCAAGGTGTCCGGGGGGCGATGAAGCCCGCGAAAAGCGGCCTTCTTTATCCTTGGCCGATAAACCCTCATGCCAGTCCCGATGCCGTTCCATCGGGGTCCGCCAACGGATTCCACGGAGGAACGCGGCGGACGCGGATGACCGCGCCGGGCGAAGGTCTCCCGAACTTCGATTCCTTGGGGTGCCGGAGCTCGCTCCCGCTTTCAAACGCTCCAGGCGCATCTTCCACCTCGACCCC
>JAYUFP010000813.1:0-3528 GCA_043738665.1 Isosphaeraceae bacterium | reverse complement strand
AACCGTTTCACCGACTCAACCGTTGAAGGCATCGTCGTGCAGCCGGCTTGCGGGGTTCCGCCCTTGATCTCGCCGAAATCGTTTTCGGCGGCCACGTCGCCCGCCTTGATCGTGATCCCCGAGATGATGTTGGTCGTGTTGCTGTTGGGGATGGGAACCAGGTTCCCCTTTGAGTCGTACCAGTTGGTGTAACCGGCCGGGTTCGTCGGCAGCGAGGTCGAATAGGTGCCGGGGCGAAGGTCGGGGAAGTCATAGGCGCCGTTGCCGTCGGTCACGGTCAACTGGCTGACCGGATTCCCGAGGTCGTCCGTCCCCTGGAGCAGAACCTGGACGTTCGCGATCCCGACGTCTCCGGCATTCCGTAACCGACTCTGGTCGACGTCCTCATAAACGTAACCCTTGATCTCAGCCAACCGAGGCGTCACGGTCTTGATCTCGCCGAAATCGTTCTCGGCCGCGACCTCGCCGGGTTTGATCGTGATCCCTGAGATGACGTTCGTGGTGTCGCTGTTCGCTATCGGAACCAGGTTCCCCTTCGAGTCGAACCAGTTCGTGAAGCCTGCCGGGTTCGTCGGCAATGACGTCGAATAGGTGCCGGGACGCAGGTTCGGAAAGTCGTAGGCACCGTTTGCGTCGGTCTTCGTCGACAGGTTCACCGGCTTGCCGAGATCGTCGGTGCCCTTGAGGACGACCTGGATGTTCGCGATCCCGACGTCGCCGGCGTTGCGCAGCTTGCTCTTGTCGATGTCCTCGTACACGAATCCCTTGATCTCGGCGGGCTTGATCTCGCCGAAATCATTGTTCGTGAGGTCGACGTTCGTCAGCGTCACCGGGATGGTGTCGGGCTGGCCGCCGGGGGGCAGAACGCTGCCGTTGACCGACTGCTTGCCGTTGAGCGTCCCCGACGGTTCGTCGGGCTGGACGATCTTGTAATCGCCGGGGGCCAGACAGTGACTCGGCGTGTAGTGATACACGACCGTGACCTTTGACGAGGCACTCGTGCGGACGTCGTAGACGACGTTACCGCCCCCGGTCGCGGGCGAAGACGCTTTCGCCGTGAAGTTCAGCGGCACCGTGCCTGTCCCTTGAAACGCCGACAGGTCGGCGCCCGTTGCGCTCGCGAGTGAGAGCGTCTTCGAGACGGTCGCCGACTTCGTTCCGAAATCGATACCACTCGTCCCCGAGTAGTCATCCGTCCCGTCAAAAGCCGTTGCGTCGAACGGGCCGAACGCGTGGGTGACGGAGTTGCTGAGGGCGATCCCCCGGCCTGTCAAGTTGAACGTGCTCGCCACGCTCGCTTCGATCCGCTGGACCGAGGTGTTGCTCGTATTCTCCACCCGCATCCGGCTGACGAGCGTTCCGTCCATCATCACGTCCACTTGGGTGAGCGTTCCCAGGCTCGGGTCGAACTGCTTTGCACTGAGCGGGGTGTCGATGTTCGTCAACTGGTCGGGGACGGCATAAGTGCTTGAGAGCGTCGTTGAGGTGGTCTTCACGGTGCTGTCGATCGAGAAGGCGTAATGGCCGTCGGCGTCGGTGACTGCTTTCGCGACGACAACTCCCGAGCTGTTCAACAGCTCGATCGCGTTGCCTGAGATCGCCTTATCGACCGCGGCCTGGTAAATGCCGTCGTTTTGGGAGTCGAGGAAGACATATCCGCTGATCGTGTTGCAGGTCAGAAGTCGAACCGTCTCAAGCCGCTCGACGTTCGGCAAGGTTCTCCGACGCGCCACGCGGGCGATTCTGCGGCTCCTGAGGATCGACCCCAGACCGTGAGGGAGCCAGGGGACGGTATCCTCGGCGAATGACGCGAACACGTCGTCGGACAGGTCCACCGAAGGCATCTCGAAGACCGAGTCCGCGAGCGCGCCGAGGTCGGGACCGTCGGCGGGGTCGATGCCCATCGTGAACGGCGAAGACTCGTCAGATTCGCGCCGAATCGTGTCCGACGGCACGGATTCAGAAGTTTTGAGGATGGCGTCGACCGATGTGGCGGGCACGCGCGGGTTCTCGGCTTCGGCGACAATTCTGCCTCGCGCCACCGCCGCGGCGAGAGTCTTGGAGAAGTTCGAAGCCACGGATTCGTGGAGGCGCTCCCAGAGATCGTCGGCGATACCGTCCGCCCCGCGGACCATGGTCATCACGCAGGCGAACGGGTGGTCCATCTCGCCGAGGCTCGTGATGACGTCAGCAAGCGACTCATCGCGGTCGGCGGTGATCGCGTCGCGAAGCTCCCGGGCCTTCCGGAGGCAATCCCGGAGCGGGGAGAATTCGGGAACATGGGCGTGGCGGAGCCCGAGAACGCCGTCGAGAATCACGAGGGCGTGCTCAACCTTATGGTTCCAAAGGTTCCGCTTCTCCTCAGCGTTCTCGACCGCTTCGAGCAGGACGGCGAGGCCCTTGAGGGTGTTCAACGGACCGGTTTCCACTCCGGTGACCGCCAAGGATCGGGCGCGTGATTCCAGGCGCTCGCGGAAGTCATGGAACCGCGTCCGGAGCTTCGTGACCTCATCCCAAAGAGCGTCCGGCGGTAGAGCCCCGGGGGCGTGCAACAAGCGCGAAGCGCTCAGCATTCGCCGGCCTAGGTTGGCGAAGCCGTCCGCCATGGTCGAGAGTTCTGGCCAAAGGTCGTTGCCGCCCAAGTTCATCCGTGGTCTCCGGCCGGTACGTCCCGGCTCCCGCAAGAGTTTCAATCTTCGCGTTCAAAGTCCTGTGCGGCTTCGATCGATTGATCTTCGCCAAGACTCCCAAACCCCGTGAAGTCCCGACTCGCCTCGATCGGAGTATCGTCTCGGCTTTACGGTTCCGAACACCAAAATTCGAGTACCGGGCGATCCAAAGGCGTCAAATTAGAGACGATCGGAAGCCCGTCAGACCCGATGCGATCCTGAGAAGTCGCATAGTTGGCATAGCAGAAAGGCATCTTGAAGCGATTGATGCCACATTAGAATCAAAACCAGAGTGAAAAGTCGCACATCGTATTGATACGCTTTGTTTAGTACGTTTTATTCGTATTTCGTTAACTTGGGAATCATGTCGGACATTAAGCGATCTTTTCTCTCACGGGTTCGAAAACAGAAACACCTCCGCCACGGGTGTCCGTGGAGGAGGTGCAACTGACCGTCCGGTCGAATCAGCCTCGTCGTTGAATCTTACCGGGTCCGCTGGTTGGGATTTGAGGTTTCCGCCATGGTGGGCCGTCCAGTGAAGGCCCCGGTGCGTTTGGTCGCGACGACGACCTCCCGGAACCTGTCACGAGTCTCGGCGACGACCTCGGGACGGTTCTCGACCACGCCCACGGCCCAGGTCGGGTACATCGCCACCAGCCGACCCATGAGCGAGACGAACCAGCCCGCCTCCTTCACCTGGTCTTCGAGCAGCTTGTCGATGATCGGTCGGACGGTTCTGGCAACGGCTTTCCAGCCCTTTGAGTCGACCTTCACGAACGCTTCCACGTCGTGCTGAACCCAGTTTTCCCCGTTCACCTCTCGGTAATAACCCGAGTGAACCAACAGCACGAGCCGGACG
>JAYUFP010000812.1:0-3528 GCA_043738665.1 Isosphaeraceae bacterium | reverse complement strand
GAGAAGCTCACGTTGGTCCGGCCCGCGAAATGGACCAGCGGGTCAATCACGTTACCGGTCTGAAGGGTCGTCCCTTTGGGGACGTCTTTCAGTCTCAGTTCGTCGAGCGCCGCGTCCTGGGGCATGGGCGTGCCTTGGAGGTCGAGAAGGTTCGGCACGCTCAGGTTGAGGTCGACAAGGAGGTCGCCCTCAGCGACGAGGCCTTTACGGAAGATGAGTGCGCCGGCGGGGAACTGACCGATCTGGCCGGGGCTCATCAATGTCCAGGGCTGCATGTAGAACGACGGCTTGACCGACCATTCCGAACCGTCAAGGGCGAAGTGGACGACCGAGTCGCTCCCCTGAAGCGCCCCATACAGGGCGAAGAAAAGCGGGGCCTCGCTACGATATCGGTTCGGTCGGGGCCAGGAGGCTTCCGAGATCATCGACGGCTTTCCGTCATACGTGATGTCGGCGGCCGGGTTGCCGAAGACCTTGGTCGGTTTTCCGGGCTCGGGGTTGTCGAACCGCAGGGCGCTCCGGTCGGAATACGTGTAGCCGTTCTGAATCGACCAGGCGGAATTTACGCCTTTGAACTGTCCCGCGAAATAGCCGTGCCGGTCGATGAAATCCGCCCCCGCGTATGTATAACGCTCGATCGGGCCGAGGACGCGGGGGTCGGCGGTGTACCAGTTCGTGGCCGTGATCAACCCTTTGAAGCCTATCGAACGTAATGTTTTGTACATTTCGTCATAAAAACCGCGCTGGCTCTGGGCGAGGAACGTCGCGGCGTCCTTGTCGCGGGGCTGCCGCTCGTTGGCCATGTTCCAGAGGGCACGGAACGCGAGCCGGCCTTCGGCGGGTTTGTCGCGATCGTCGTGGAACCCGCCCCAGCGTTTGGAAACGGCGTCGAGCGTCCCGTACTTCGTCGCCAGCCATGCCGCGAACTTGGTTTCGAGAATTCGGAGCTGGGGGTCGGGGATGTTCCTGCGGTCGAAGGTCCAGAAGAAATAAGAGTCTTCATTGAGGATCTCGACCCCCGCGACGGCGGGCTCGTCGATCAGACGCTTGCCGGTCTTTGGGTTCTTTCCGAGAAGAATGGCGTTCCACCAGCCGAGGTAATGCTTCTGAAAGTCTTCGTTGAAATAAAGGGCCGAGAATGGATGTGCCCCGCCCTTGTAGCCCTTGAGCCAGGGGAGGTCGCCCTCGACGTTCAGCCAGAGCGGAAAGTAGATCGAGAGGTGCGAATAAATGCCTTCGGCCTTCATCGCCTCGACGACGTCGAACATCTGGAGCACCGCGGCCGGGTCGAGGACCCCGGTCTTTGGGTCGTAATACGCGTGGTGGATTCGGACCATGTTGACTCCGCGCTTGGCGAGGATCTTCGCCTCGCGGCGGAGCGTCTCCATGTCTTTCCCCGGCGGCCCGTTCACGGCCCAGAACTTGACGGGCTTACCTGTCTTCGAATGGACGAACTGCGCCCCGTTCACGCCGATGTAGCCCCCCTCCCCGGCTTCCTTTTCGTTCAGGAACCGCAGGTCGATCCCGCTCGCGGGCGAGAACGGATCGGCCTTGGGAGCGAACGGGAACCAGCCGACGTTTTCCACGGCGGCTCGGCGGTTCAGGGCGGCGATCTGGTCGGGTTTGGCGGTGCCGTTGGGAGTGAACGGCTCGTCGGTGAGGACGAAGCAGTCGAGCGAACCGTGGTTGCCGTTCTTGCTGTCCATCCGGAACCGGACGACGTTCTGCCCGCTCTTCAAAGGCACCTTGCCGGCCTTCACCCAGGCGATGAAACGGAGGTCGGACTTGTCGTCCGCGGCGATGTTGACGTTCCCCTGCTGTTCCTTCTCGAAGTTGATCAACGTCCAGGCCGAGCCGTTGATCGAGTAGGAAAGCCTCGACTGCACCGGATTGGCACGGACCCAGAGGTCGTAATCCCTGGCCTTCGTGGGCTGGACGCGGTAGGCCGATTCTCCTGACGCCCGTTCGTCGAAGTTGCTGATATAGTCGCCGCCGGAGAGCTGGTCGCGCTTGACCTTATCGTACCACCACGGGTGCCGGTGCATCGTCGACTGGTACGGCTTCTCTCCCTCGATCCAGATCCACGACGCTTTCGCCGTGCCGGGAGCCATGGCGAACATGATCACTGTCGATACCGCCAAGACAGTGCCGACGCGTGACGGAATCTCAAGAATGCGTGATGACGGCTTCATGGTGCGAGACTCTCGGCGCAAACACGAGGGCGTAGCCGAACCCGTTCGGTCCGGACACGCCCTCATTGTAACCCTGGCGCGGCGACTCGCAAACTAACGGCCCCTTTTGGGGCTCACCCGAGTGCGGCTCAGTACGAGTCCGCGCTGATGACTTCGCCACCCTGGATCGAATTGAGTGAGACCCAGGTCGGCCCGTTGACCGAATCCTTGGTGAACCGCACCGAGCCGTCGCCCATCAGGGTGTTAATCCCGCCAGGGTGGTGGCTGCGGGGGCCGGCGAACGCCGCACGGTCGCCGACGGGACCGAAGCAAGGCAACCCCAGCACCGGTTCGTTCACGCAGAAGAAGACCTGGTTGAGCATGTCTCCCCGGTTGGCGATGCCGTAGAGGTCACGCGTCTTGTTCGGGGTGAATCGGGACATGAAGTGGCTCCCCCCGGCGATGCTCTGCCAGATCACGCCGCGGACGTCGTATTCCGACCCCTGAAGGATCTCCGCCATGAAGACCGTGTTGCTGAGGCCGTCGGTCACGCTGGCGAAGCTGATCCGTCCGTCGTGGCCGAAGGCCGACTTCATAAACGGCACCGCGACGTTGGAGGAGTTGGTAATCTGCCCCTGATCCCACTGGGTGTTCCCCCAACTCACGACGTAGTTCCCCTTCGAGGCTCTGGGGCCGCTGAGGGCGCCGCCGACGTACACCGGGTTAATCTGGAACGTGATCGACCGGTCGCTCGGACACTGGAACGTGTTGATCTTCGTCGCCGAAACCGTGCTATTCGCGAAGAAGCCGAGGGGCAACGGTGCCAAAGGGCCTCCCGCGCCGAGCGAGTAGTTGAACGCGTTGGCGAGATTCGTCTGCTCGAACTGCGGGAGCATCAGGACGAACCAGCTCGTGTCCTGGCACTGAAAGAAATTGTAACCGCAGTTATTGAGCCCGGCCTGCCAGATTCGGCCCGGGGGCAGACCGTTGTTGACGTCATGGTAGTTGTGCATGGCCAACCCGAGCTGTTTCAGGTTGTTCACGCACTGCGCTCTACGGGCCGCTTCGCGAGCGGACTGGACGGCCGGGAGCAGAAGCGCGATCAACACGGCGATGATCGCGATGACGACCAAAAGCTCAATGAGCGTGAAGGCTCGACGCGTACGGCACATGGTCTCGACACCCCCGGATTAGTAAGAACGGAAGGAAGAGAACGGCACTATTTCCTTCGTCGAATCGACATAAATAGCAACCGCACGTTTACAGCGTACCAAAGCGCTCAGCAAGCCGCAACGGAGGCATTGAGAGGGGCAGGAGGATTGCAAAGTCGGTCCTTCTCCCCTCGGGAGAAGGTGGC
>JAYUFP010000811.1:0-10679 GCA_043738665.1 Isosphaeraceae bacterium | reverse complement strand
GGTGGGACAAGCGGCGCCCGGAAATCGTCGAGGATTTTGACCGGGAGGTCTACGGCCGGGTTCCCAAAGACGCACCCAAGGTGACCTGGGAAGTGACCGGCACGGTCCAGGAGAAGGTCGGCGACGTGGCGGCCGTCACCAAGAAGCTCGTCGGCCATGTCGACAATTCCTCATATCCACAACTCAATGTTGATATTCAGCTTTCCTTGACGACCCCCGCCGCCGCCAAGGGGCCGGTGCCGGTGATCATGGAATTCGGCTTCGTGTTCGGCGGCCCGAGGCCTGGCGGACCGGCGGGCAAGGGGGCAGCGACCAAAGCAGGCGACGCGACCGCCAAGAAGGCCGACGACGCGCGGCCCAAAGCACCCCCTCGCGGTGGATTCGGGGGTCCGCCGGGCGGGAGCGGTCCGTCGTGGCGGCAGCAGGTTCTCGCCAAGGGGTGGGGCTACGCGATCATCGTCCCCAACAGCATTCAGGCGGACAACGGCGCGGGTCTGACCAAGGGCGTCATCGGCCTTTGCAATAAGGGCCGGCCCCGCAAGCCGGAGGACTGGGGGGCGCTGAGGGCCTGGGCCTGGGGCGCTAGCCGTGCCCTCGATCACTTCGAGACCGACAAGGCCGTGGATGCCAAGCAAGTGGGGATCGAGGGACTCTCCCGCTACGGAAAAGCGGCGCTCGTGACCATGGCCTACGACCCGCGTTTCGCGATCGGTTTCATCGGCTCCTCGGGCGAAGGGGGGGCCAAGCTGCACCGTCGCAACTTCGGCGAGCTGGTGGAGAACCTTACCGGCTCGGGCGAGTATCACTGGATGGGTGGCAATTTCCTCAAATACGGCGGCCCGTTGAACCCGGGAGACCTGCCGGTGGACGCTCACGAACTGATCGCCCTGTGTGCGCCCCGGCCCACCTTCATCAGTTACGGCGCGTCGAGCGGACCGGGCGCCGAAGGGCAGTGGGTCGACCAGCGGGGGAGCTTCATGGCGGCCGTGGCGGCCGGACCGGTCTTCAAACTGCTGGGCAAGAAGGACCTGGGGACCGGCGAATTCCCGGCGGTGGAGACGGGACTGACCGACGGAGAACTCGCCTTCCGCCAGCACAAAGGAGGCCACACCACCGGCCCGAACTGGCCGACGTTCCTGGCGTTCGCCGAACGCTACGTCAAACCTTCGCAAGCCCCCGTGACGGACGGGCGTTGAGGGCGGGGATTCGCGGAGACGGTGCGATTCCACGCGCGAACAAAGCGGCCGGGACCTTGGGTCTCAGCCGCCATTAACAAGGTCGTCCAGGGGACGTCCACCCGTCACTCCTTCGCGTACTCTCCGGCCGCGAGCTGGAGCGCGACTTCGAGTACGAGGAGCTTGTCATGGCAGTCGACGCACGTCCGCAGGTGCTGGACGAACGCGTGTCTCTGCCAGAACGTCATCTCGTGAGAAAGATAGGCCCCCATGAGCTGGATCGCCTGTTCGCAGCCGATCTCTTGCTCGGGGCCGCTCAAGTGACCGGTATCCTTGACGAGCGGCGACGAGTGCAAGGGGCCGGGAGGCGCGATGCCGGTGGGAGGCATCGTCGCTTGCGTTTTCAGCTTTACGCCGTCCTCGACGGCAATCCCGGTCGCCCGGCCGCTCACTTTATTCACCGAAACGCTCACGCATGCCGTGGTCTCCCGCCGGTTCTGAGGTCGCCTGGCCGCCGGGGTCTGGCGGTTCTTGGATTTGCGGTTCATCGGAAAACTCCTTATCAGAAGACGACGGTTGGGCTGACGGGTTCTCCGCGACGGCCGCCGGCTTGGGGCGGTCGTAGTCCTGGAGTTCGTCCGTTAGCCGTGCCATCGCGTGCCGGTAGTGGTTCTTGACGGTGTTGAGAGGAAGGCCCAGATCGTCGGCGATCGTCCGCCAGGTTTGATCCTCGACGGCGCGTCGCAAAACGATGGCCTGGACCGTGGGTTCGAGAGTGCTGATCGCGTCGCTGACGTCCAGTTTCAACCCGGGATCGGTCGTGTCGTGGTGTCGGGCGTCCTCGACCAGTGCCGCGTGTTCGCCGAGTCGGCGGTCGCTTTGCAGGTCGCGTCGCTGACGTTTATTGGTGTTGAGGCTGTTGTCGTAGTCGATCGACTCGGGTTTGATCTCGACCTTGTGACGATTCCGAAGCTTCTCCACCACCGTGCTCACCACCCGGAGGAAGACCTTGCGGAGGTCCGCATACTCCGGGGTGCCGAACGCCTCTTGCCGCAACGACAGCCAGACTTCCGGGTTCCGCAGCTCGAAGAGCCGGACCAGGATTTCCTGGCGGGCGTCCTCCAGCTTTTCTTGCGACCACCCGAAGCGTTGCGAGGGGGATTTGAGGGCCGTCCGCAGTTGTCCGTACAGGACGTCGAGCGTGCGTTGATCGCAGGACGTTCGCGCCGGCGGGGGGGATTGCCGGCGAGGCTCGTCGGCGAAGTCGCGTTCGGATCCTTTCGTCACGAGGCTCGTTGTCGGATTCATTGTGGTTCCTCTCTGCTCCACCAGTGGGATAAGGGTTCGCAACGGGATCGCGGAAGATCGGACAGACTCGCGAGAAACCTCTCGAAATCGACCGGGATCTCGCTCCCCTTCGCTTGACTCCCCGACGGGCCGACATTGCTCCACCAGGTCGGATGACTCGGCACCCGCGGCCTCGGTTCGACGGACAAAACTTGCATCGGTCTACTCCTCTCGTGTTTCGGGGTCGTGCGGACAAAAGGTCGTCACGGCGGCGACCTCCATTAGGGAATGGGGACCAATTTCCGAGGTCCGCGGAATTTTTTTCCGAACGACCCTTCTCGGTCCCGGATGAAGACGGAGGCGGTTGAGGAAAAACAACAAAGGGCCAAATCAAGTCCCACCCTCGGCCGTCCGGAACTCCAGAATGATCGGGAGATCGCTTCAAATGAATGTCAAAGGATTCGGAACCGTCGTGCTCGCGTTGGGCCTGTTCTCGCCGGCGTACGTGCGGGAGAGCCTCGCCTCGGAGAATCCCCTCCGCGACCACCCCGCCATGGTCAACCGTCAGTCCCGCGGTGAGCGCACAACGAACCTCCGCGAGATCAACGGGTTCCGCCCGGACGTGGCCAGGGTCGTCGACCGACGGCCGAACGAAGTGTCGATCGGCTCGCCGCTCGCACGCTTCCTGCAACCGCGCAACGAACGGAACCGATCGCAGACCCCGACGGAACTGAACTCCGTCGAGCTTCGGCAAGACACGGGAATTTACCGCGAAATCGAGGCGTTGAGCGTTCGTCGGATCATGGAAGTCGAGCGGTTCCAGTCGCTCTGAAGGTTCCCTCCGCGTTCGGTGGGCCGATCGCCTTCGGACCCGCCGAACGATATTCCGCCTCGGCGAACCGCCGGTATGACGTCGCCTGATCCGACCGTGGCCCCCCTTTATCAAGGAAACGTGCGATGACCCCGCCTTGTCCGAACCCCACCGACGTCACCCGCCCGCGCGACATGACTGAGTCCGCGCCGGCCTTCGCTTCCCGGGATCGACCGACCTCGTCAGGCACTTCCTTCGCCACCCCAATGGATGGGTGGGGCGGGAGCTATGGGCTATCTCATGACGACGGAATTGACTGGGGGATTTAGAAAGAATGTGCTCTGAGGGTGCGACATTTCCGAATCGCGATGATGAGGCCAATGCGTCGAAGGGCGCACTGGCCTCTCGGCATTTTCGGGGACGGGAAAAAATTGACCGGGCGGCCCGAAATTCAGCAGCCGGCCGCGAGGATTCGGGATCGAGACCGGAAAAACCGGTTCCCGACGTGCCGCGATCGTCGCTTGTTCCATGGAGAGCGCTCGTCCCTTCGATTCCTCGGTCTACCTGAAATCTTCAGATCCCGCGAGTGCGACCGCGGGTCCATTTTTAGAATGAAAATGGCCGGCCCGATGCGGTGGAAATCACGGGAGATTCGCTTACGATCCCGGACCCCTGAGGCCGTCGCATGCTCGCGGAGATTTTGGAGTGAAGTACCCCGGGCGGGTGAACTCCATGATGCGGAGCCGCATGCGCGGGGAAAAAAATGGCGGACACGGACGACTTGACCAAAGATCCGTTCACGCCAAATAGGGCACGATTTAACGATCCGAAAACACGCCTTGATTTGTCAAACTCGGGAACCAAGAATACAATACAAGGTAGTTCCCTTTGAGCGCAATTCCCGCCAGTCACCAAGCCAGTCCTTCCGGCCTGAAGTTAGCCGAGCGGTAGGAGCAATCCCAATCCACCCTGGGTTTTCTTCGGATCTGGAATCAAAGAAAAAACCGAAGGATCGCCGGTCTTGACCACCGGCGACCCTTCGGCGGAAGAGCTGTTCGGCCTCTCCCCTTCGGCTCGAATGCCACCGCCGCGGCTGACATCATTCCACGCACGCCGGCACAGGAGCAACGAAGATCATGCATGACCCGCCATCGCGATACCAGAAAATTTCGCCGATCTTTCGAGCCAGGAGCGGGACACGTTCCTGACGCCGCACGTCATCTCGTCGGCGAACCGGCCCGCGTCATTTCCGGGCCATGTGTCACAAATCCATTATGACCGAGAAATCACGGTCGCGCTCAGTCTGCGCCCGGAGTACGCCCTGTGCCGCGCGTCATGTGCGGTAAACCCGTTGCGAAGAGAACCGATTTTCACAATGAACGATCCAGAAGCCGAGGACTCAAGCCATGTCCCCAGAGCCGCGGAAAACACGGAGGTCCATGAGAGCCCAGGCTCTCCTCGATCACCCTGAGATCAAGCCCGAGCCGCCGGCGGAGGCCGACGTTCTTCGGGTTCAAGAGACTCTTCAACGAACATTTCAATCTTCAAGAGTGCGGCGGCAGGATGTCCCCGACGCCGTCAACGAGTCGCACATCCGGCTCCGCAAGCGGGTTTCGGACCCGAAACACTGGGCCGCGGCGTTCCGGTATCGGGCGTTTCTTACCAAAGAATATGAGGAATTCTGGGTGATCTTTGACAAGGTCATCGCAGCCGTCCTCTACAAGTTTCGCGAGGTCCGCCGTAGAGAAGTTCCGCCGGTCGAACCCGCGAGCGATGCGACGGAGCCGGTCGGGCGAGGGCCGCGAGTTCGCGAGAACCGCCCGAAAAACATCAACATGGGCCACCGGCTTCAATTCCTGGCGACGGTCGAGCCGGACTCGACCGACCTGTTGATGAAGGAAACGCTCGCCGCGCTTCCCCCCCGTCAACGGAATGTCCTGATCCGTCGTCATCTCGATAACGCAACCGTCGCGGAAATCGCCGAGGAGCTCGGTTGCTCTCCGGCCAAAGTCCGACGGGAGCTCAGAGCGGGAGTCAAGGCGTTGCGATCCGCCCTGTCCGACGACTGAGCCTGACTTGCCGTCCCCGCGCGAAGTCACGAGCCGACGCAGGCCGACGGGTCAACTGATCCGTTGAACGTACGTTTGTCGTCATCTGTATTATTCGGCGCTCTTCGCCCGAGGTCAAGAGGTGGGGCGGCTCGAGATCTTGCCCGAGCCGCCCCGCCTTTGTTTCACCGTTCGGATTCGTTCGCCGCTTCAACGGCCCTTGTTTTCCGCGGCCGCGAGGTGAAGCTGGATTTCGATCGTCAGCAACTTGCCGTGGCAAGCTTCACACGTACGCATGTGATTGACGAACGCGTCTTTCCTGACGGCGGTCAGCTCATGACTGAGGTAATCGCCGATCATGTCCAGGGCCTCGGTGCAGGGTATGCGGCGGTGTCCTGGCGTGTCGTCGGGGGACAGGGGGGTGTCAGTCGGTCGGGTCACGTTTTCAGTCAGGGGGATCGGCGTTAAGGGGCCGAGGGCCGGTGGGGGGAAAGAGTTCGAGCCTCCCCCGGCGCGTTTCTGCTTTGTCATGCGTCCACCTCTAAAGGGCTGCTCGATCGCCGAGGTTCTTCGCGCCCTGCATTTTACTCGTTCCGTCGAGGGTGCAAGCACCTTAAAAGCTCGGCAATCGCGGTATTATACAAGCTCTGGGCGTGTGAGGCGTCAATTTCCAACCTCTGAGCGATCTTCGCCCAGGTCATGTTGTTCAGGCGCAACACCACGATCTCGGGCCCGGGCGAGGGCACCGCGTGAAGGGCCGCCAGGAGCGCGGCCGTGCCGGGATTGTCGGGGGGCCGGGATTCGCTTTCGGCCTTGATCGAGCCGCGTTTAAACCGTCCGGTGACCTCGTGCGCCACCTTCCGGATTTTCTCCTTGGCACGGGCGTAGGCTTGGGTCTCGAACTGCTCATGCCGCATCGCGTCGAGCAGGGCCGCATGATAGCGCTTGCAAAGAATCGCCTCGGCCCGGTCGAACGCTTCGGCTTCCCGGGCGGGGGTCAGCTCGCCCCCGGAGAGGGCGGAGACCCACATGCGGAGTAGCCGGCGGGCTTCCTCGCAGAGACCCCTCGGCGGGGTCGTTTCGTGGGAAGGCTTCGCCGCGGCGGACTCCCGAGCGGGGTGTGCGGGCGCGGCGGGAAGAAGAACCGCGGGGACGTCGCTCAAAAACTCGGAAACGGGACTCTCCGGCGAGAGCGCCGGTTCGCGCGGGAGGCTGCCGGCCTGCCGGCCAGGGCCAGGGCAAGGGCCAGGGCCAGGCCCACTTGGCGGTTTCGTACCCATCTTGGGGTTCCTTGATGGAGACCGTGTGATTTCGTGATCGGGGAACGGGCGACGGCAAGGGCGGCCCCGACGGCGTCGCGGGTCGGGCCGAGGTAACGGCCGGCATCGCGAGGACGGGTGCGACGACGGCCCTTTGCGGGATCGGGTGGGATAACACCGTCCGGCGCTGCGGCGCGGCCTTCGCGCTGGGCGTCGGGACGTGCGGGGCGCGACGCGCCTCTGGAGTCAACGACTTGAGTTCCGGCACGGAATCGAACTCCTCGATCTTCAATAAGGATTGCCAAAAGACTCCACTTACTTGGGGACCGAGACGCCCCGAAAAAAACGCGATCACCCGACGACCCCCCGGTCCCTTAACCTTCCGGACGGGTCGAAAACGCGAACCGAATCGAGTGCCCCTGACCTAACCCCGAACCGAACGAGGAGAGAACCATGTGGACTGCCGAAACGAACGCGTGGCAAGCCCCGACGACGGGCGTGAACGAGTGCGAATGGACCGAAAACGGCGAGTGGAAGAACAGCGACGGGACCGACCCCGACGAAGTACCGACTGAAGCCGACGACGAGGAATGGCGCGACCTGAGATGGGAACCGCAACCCGACTCCCCCTTCGAGCACCGGGACTGGAGCAAGATCCACGAACCCTTCCCCCTGGAACGGGAGACCTGAACCCGGTCCGCCCCGTCAAAGGGTCCTGAATTCTTTGGAGCGTTGGCTCGAATTTTCGTCAAACGGCTCATACACAGAGGAACCATCATGCTCTTCGGCGCGATGATCACTGACGGCGGCGCGACGTTCTCCGTCGCGGACCATTTCCACGAGGCCCTCAGACATGACCCGCTCGACATCCCCGAGAGGACTCCCGCGGGCGGGTACGTCCCCGCGACAGGTCAGGCGGCGATCTTCGACATGCTCTCGCCGCAAGAGCAGAAGCACTATCTTTGGGGTGCCCACGGGCTCGTCCTTTGAACGTGAAAGCCCGCCCCTCGCAATCCGGGGTCGGCGGCCCGACGGCCCGCGGCGGCGACGGCGGCTCGGTCGGAGCAACCGACGATCGTGATCCCTCACTGCCGGTGACGGGTCACGATCGTCCTTCGCTTTGTCCCCTGACAGATTCTCAAATAGGGAAGTTGCGTGGCGTACCGGCATCCGTTAGTTTGATGATGCCTTAGGGATTTCTCTTAATCGCACACGTTTGATCCAGCGACTGCGGGGCCCTGTGACAGTTGCGTCCACTCGTCGCAGAGTCTGTCCGGAAAGGAATTGGCTAGGAAATGGCTGATGACGGATGGCTGATGACGGATCGGAAAGAGCGAATGCGGCATTTTCCCGCCGGTTTTCTCGCATCGGTCATCGGCCATTGGTCATCCGCCATCGTTTTTCTCCGGGAAACTTCCGGGACAGACTCTCAGAGACGCCTGTCGGTCAGAGACGCCGTCTCGGTAAACCATCTGAGGAGCTGGCAATGGCGCTTTACCGTGTGTTGAACCCCAGCGGCGGGCCGATCAGCCTGCCCACCGGCGCGAAGGTCGAGGAAACTTACGACGCGTTCGTCGTGATCTCCGCCACGGAGAAGGTGGCCGAGGAACTGCGCAAGTCGTACCCCGTGGAGAAGCTCGACCGCCCCGACACGTCGCCCAAGCCCAAAGGGCCGAAGAAGCGCGGCATGCTCGCGATGAAGACTGGGGGTGGGGACGCCTCCAAGGGCTGGCCGCGCGACATGGTGGTCCGGTTCAAGTCAGCCGTGCAGACCGACTGGCTCAAGGAACTCGGCAATCAAAAGGCGTCGGTCGTTCGCGCGCTGGGGTCGTCATCGGTCGTCGCCTCGGTCTCCAGCCAGGCCGCGCTGAACGCGGTCCGCGACAACGACAAGGTCGAACAGGTCGACGACCATGTGCCCGACATCCGGATCACGCCCGAGTTCTTTCTGGGAACGGTCGATTCCAAGACCGACGACAAGGCCGTGGGCCGCGCCGCGGCGAGGCTGGCCAGCGGCGCCGTCACTCCCACGAGCGGCAAGTCCGTCGGGGTGCCCAACACCGTCATCGCCAGTTTCCTGACCAAGGACGCCTGCGCCAACGCGAAAAAGATCCTGGCGAAGCAGAAACACACCGACGTCTACGACGGCGGCGAATCGAAACTGATCATCTCCCTGAACGAGGACGCCGACCGCAAAGACGCGCTGGGCAAGATCGTCGAGATCCCCGGGCTGCTCCGGCTCGACGAGAAGAAGATGCTTCACCTGTACAATAACGTCGCGCGCGGCGTGATCGGGCAGGGGGTGGTGTCGGCGAACCCCGGCGGCCTGAACCTGACGGGGAAGAACGAGGTGGCGTCCGTCGCCGATACCGGGCTCGACACGGGCGACCCGACCACGATCCACTCCGACTTCAAGGGGCGGATCAAGGATATGAAGAGCTTTCCCATCGCCCCCTCCTGGAACACCTGGGTCACCAACCCCGGCGGCGACGACGGGCCCGGCGACCTCTACTCGGGTCACGGCACGCACACCACCGGCAGCGTCCTGGGCGACGGCTCCCGGTCCACGACCCTGGGCGTGACCCCGCCGGTGCAAGGGCTGGCTCCCGAAGCAAAGCTCGTCTTCCAGGCGATCGAGCAGACGGCCAAGTGGACCAACTCCTCGAAGCTCTGGTTCCTCCAGCGCGGGATGAAGCCCCCAGTCTCCGGGCTCTACGGCATCCCCGACGACCTCCGCGACCTGTTCCAGGCCGCCTACGATCAAGGCGCGCGGATCCACTCGAACTCCTGGGGAGGCGGCGACCCCGGCGCGTACGACCCGCAGTCGGAGGCGGTCGACCACTTCGTATGGGACAACCGCGATATGCTCATCCTTTTCGCCGCGGGCAACGACGGAACTGAGGTCAAACCCGGCGGCAAGACGATCGCCCCGGGGAGCGTCACCCCGCCCGCGACCTCGAAAAACTGTCTGACCGTCGGCGCCTCGGAGAACAACCGCCCCACGGATTTCACCGACACCTACGGCGCGTGGTGGCCCGACGACTTCCCCAACGGCGGCATCAATGTGGACCCCATGACCGACAACATCAACGACATCGTCGCGTTCAGCAGCCGAGGGCCGTGCCTGACCGGCCGTCGCAAGCCCGACGTCGTCGCCCCCGGGACTTTCGTCCTCTCGACCCGCTCGTCGAAGATCGCCGCCAACAACTTCGGATGGGCCGCCTTTCCTCCCGCGAAACAGGATTATATGTACGACGGCGGCACGTCGATGGCCACCCCGTTGGTGGCGGGCGCGGCGGTGCTCGTCCGCGAATACCTCCGTCAGACCGCGGGGATCAGCAAGCCGACCGCGGCGCTCATGAAGGCGGCCCTGATCCACTCCGCCCAGTATAACGTCTACCAGTTCGCCGACCCGTCCTCCGGCGCGTACGCCGACGACGAGCAGGGCTGGGGCCGCGTCACCCTCAAAAACGTCCTTGCCCCCGCATCCCCGGCCAAGGTGATCTTCCAGGACGAAGGCCAAGGACTCGCGACCGGTCAGGCGTCGACCCTGAAAATCCAGCTCACAGGCTCAACCGTCCCGCTCCGGGTCACGATGGTCTACTCCGATTATCCCGGAGAGAACCTGATCAACAACCTGAACCTGATGGTTACCGACCCCTCCGGTAAGTTTTACCTGGGCAATGACTTCGCCGGGAATCAGACGACCGACTCGTTGAATAATGTCGAAGGCGTTGTGATCCCGACGCCGGCGAGCGGAGTCTGGAGCGTGAGCGTCGTCGCCTCGGAAGTCCAGCAAGGCCCGCAAACCTTCGCCCTGGTGGTCTCGGGCGAGGGTGCCGTCAACGCCGCGGCCCCGGCCACCCCGGCCGCGACCCCGAAGGCCGCCAAGCCGAAGGTCAAGAAAGCTCCGAAAGCGGTTAAACACAAGAAAAAGGCGTGACGCTCGTGACGGACTGATCGGGTCGCGGTCCCTTTGAGAGTCCGTCCCGAAAGGAAATGGCTAGGAAATGGCTGATGACGGATGGCTGATGACGGATCGGAAAGAGCGAATGCGGCGTTTCCCCGCCGGTTTTCTCGCATCGGTCATCGGCCATTG
>JAYUFP010000810.1:0-3555 GCA_043738665.1 Isosphaeraceae bacterium | reverse complement strand
CCACACGCCGCAGGGCCGACCCGTACCCATCGTCGACGGCGGCAAGGTGATCAAGGATTTGGTTTGAATCGCCGCTGAGGGGTCAGGCTGCCACATTGCCACTTCCCGTCACACAGACTTTGGCAGCCTGACTCAAATAGAGACTGTTTTGATGGCGATTGACGCGAAATCGCAAGCCATTTGTCAACCGCCGAAGTCCTGCGGCAAGCCCCTCATAATTTTCACCGTCTCGACGCTCACCGCCACGACCCACTAACTTCACGAGGTAATCTTCGTCGTCCTCGCGGTTGGGGTCGGACATAATCCCGGAACGCGAATCCTCCGTCACCCGGTACTGGTCGATCACGCAATCGAGAGCCGAGCGGTTGCCGAGGCGATACTCGAAGACCTCCGACGGAATGCCGGCCAGCGTCAGCGATTCGTTTACCTCAGGCTCGTCTTGTCCGCCGAGAGCTTCATTTTCTCGACGCGGTAACTCAGCGGCACGGCCGCCGTGGTGACGTATTGCAAATCGAACGGCTCGTGCTCTTCGTAGTTGAGGTGCAGGTCCGCGAGTTTCTTCACGGCATCGGCAAACGCCCAGAAGTCCGGCGCGAACGGAATCCGCGGCAACTCGCGCTTCAGGTTGTCCGCATACTTGGTGGGGTAACCCGGATGGTGCAGCAAGCCCATACAGTTACCGAATAGATTAAATAGGCTCCGAACCCGTTGCCGCACTGAACTGGCCTTTCACCTGCGAACCGAGCAATTCCATGCGTATCAGCAAACAGATCAGTGGTAATGCAACCGAAAGAGGAATCGCAATCAAGCAGGGGCGCGGCGAGTATGAATGGTGTGAACTGACGCCCGCGGATCCAACTCGCGAGGAACTCCTCGGCCGGCGCGTGACGGTCGTCCTGCCTTCCAATCTCGCGATCGATACTGGGTGTGTTCTCGCTGTTCAGGGTGGTAAAAACCGCATTCGAGTAGATCCCTCATTGGGTTCGAAGCGAGACATCTACCCACATTATCATGTGGGGATCGCGCTGCTCATGCCTCGCTCCACACGTCAGGAACAGGAATGGGGCGGAGGCCTTCCTGTCATGAGGAGCCTAGAGTACAGCATCGTCGATATTCGATTCGGCCGGGCAGCATTGGCTGGCCAAAGCGCGAACTCGGTTGACGTATCAGCAGAGTTGATCGGTATTCAGAACCAGTATTCCCAAGAAAGCATCATCGTAGCCGAGCGATTCGCAAGAGTGAATCACATCTGGGAGAACCGTAGCAGACTGCCCGAGGGCTTGGCCGAGTTGATTGAAGCGCATGAGGATTTAGTTCGCTCAGGCGGAATGGTTGCACCCGTGGGGCTTTCGATCGTACATCGAATCCAACTGCTAACGGCCGACTACTCTCGCGACATGCCTGGGATCATCGGCGTTTCAAGCATCGGTGACCCTCTCCCGGTCCTGTTGCAAATGACAGGCTTGGCTATCGAACCGGCGCCGATTCCGATCGAGTTCATCCCACCTGATCTGACCGAGGTTCGGCGGCGCGAGGTCAAGAATAGACGAACCGTCATCGCACGCGGATCAGCGGCGGTTCGGTTCCGCGCCGATGTGCGCAAAGCTTACAACTCGACATGCTTTATCTGCGGTAAGCGATTACCTGCCGTGATAAAGGGAGGCAACCCAGGGGTCGACTCCTGTCACATTCTTCCCTTCAGCGACTTCGACTTGGACTCGACCTCGAACGGTCTGTGCCTATGCAAACTCGATCATTGGGCATTTGATGAGGGATTCATCGAAGTTCGCTCTGACGGTGCAGGGGGCTACGAAATCGCAGTTCCCGACGAAATCTTGGAATCGGCCGAGCAAGCGGGTATGGACATGGGCTGGCTGCGTAACCTTGCTCGGGTCGTACCGCGAGAATCTTTGCCGAAGTCGAGAAGGGACTGGCCGAATCCTACCTACCTCGCGCGACTCCGAGAAATCCTTTACCCGCCGTCTTGATTCTTGAGGTAGGTGGCGATGCGACGCGCAATCCACTCGACCACATTCACCGTCACGGCGTTTCCGAGTGCATGGTACCGAAGTGAATCTAAGTCATCGCGCCGACGGAACCGCTCTTCCATGGGTATCGTCCAGCCATCGGGAAATCCCTGAAGTCGCTCGCATTCGACCGGAACGAACCGACGAACTCTGCCATCCGGATAGCTCGCGTAGTTGCGGCTCCAATCTGTACCCGTGTGCCGTGCAGAACACGCGTAGAGGCAGTGGGCCATCTTTTTTACGATCGGCCCTTTGACAAGATCTCCAACGCTTTCCTTAAAGGGGGAAAGAGGTTTCGCCCCAAGCGGTCGGCGCGACGCAGGATTCCTTTCGCTGCATTCGGGCTCAAAAAGTATTTGGGCGGGACCTCGCCTTTCTCGATGAGTTCCCACAACGAAGACTCTGGTGCGAGACTGGGGAATTCCGAAATCTTTGCTGTCAAGCACACGCCATCCGACACAATACCCGAGGTCGGCCAGAGTCCGAAGGACGATTGCGAAATCCCGTCCATCGTGGGAAGAGAGCAGGCCCGGTACGTTTTCGATGACAAGAACTCGGGGCAGGTGTTGTCCAACCAACTCAGCAAATCGATAAAAAAGACCAGATTGACGCCCTTTAAGCCCAGCTCGCGGCCCCATTCGCGCCAAAGAGACATCTTGGCAGGGGAATCCGCCTGCCCAGACGGAGCAAACAGGGATGGCTGGTCCGGCACCTTCTTCACAGATGTCCGACGAGCGCGCGATGCCGGGCCAGTGCTGTTCAAGGATTGCCCGGCAATACGGGTTAACTTCGCACTGATACGCAACTTTGAATCCCTGTTGCTGGAAGGCAAGATCAAACCCTCCGATTCCTGAGAAGAACGAAGCGACGCTCAGTTCGTTACGCATGTCTTGAGTATATATACTGCCAGATTGCGTCCAAATAACTTCCGGCCCTTTTGTGCAGTACGTCGCGTCTATGCCGACTTTCCCACGTTGTCGAACGCCTTCTGAAACTTCGCATTCTTGTGGGCTTCCTCGATTTTCTTGAGGAGCCCGGCAGCGAGGTCCGGCACGCGGTCTTTGAACTCGTCCACCGCCTGCTCGAACCTCAAATAGTCCGGCTCCGTGTAGGAGTAGAATCGCGTGAGCAGGTCCGCGACGCCCTGGGCTTTCGTCAGGCCGTAGCGCTCGACTTCGACCTTGTTCTGGTAGAGGACGGCGTGCTGCGTGTCTTCAAAAATGGTGTTGGCGAGAGGGTAGCCCTTCTTGCGCTTCTTGAGAATCTCGGCGTCGAGATCGTCGGCGGTGTCCTTGGCTTCCCAGTAACCGCGGGGAAAGAACTCGACTTGGAGGGTGCCCTTCGCTTAGCCCCAAATAAAAATCGCCCCGCCCGGGGTGCATCCTTGCGCCGGGCGGGGCACGGTCAGACGTCCTTGTCCGACCGTTGTCTCAAATATCGACTTTCGTCGAGCGGAAGCGAGCCAAGTGTGGCTTCGGGAAAGAAACGACATCCCGCCGCACGTTCGCGGAAGGCGTCTTGCCCTCCG
>JAYUFP010000809.1:0-10711 GCA_043738665.1 Isosphaeraceae bacterium | reverse complement strand
CGTAGCGGACGGGTCGGCTTGGGTTTCCGGGCTCGGGGGCGTCGAGTTGCTCGGGGGTCAGGCCCTCAATGATCTTTTTCAGACGCTCTTGCTGGGTCTTCAAAGCGATGGTCACCGCTCCCAGCGATGGCCAGCTTTCGGGAGACGTGTGCGCGGGGTTGCTCTCCCAACTGAACATCTTGAGCCAGCCTTCGGGGATGTTCGCGGCGCGGTCGAGTGCCCGCATCGTCAGGAACTCGGTGACGACGTAGGCGTGCCCCGCGTGCCAGAGGCAGGAGTTCTGAAGGCCGGGAGGCGCCCAGCGGGCCTGGGTCTCGTCCATGTCCTGGAGGACACTCAGGGTCTTGCCGCGAATGTCTTCCAGCAGCAGTAATAACGTTTGGTCGGCCATGATGTCGCGCGTTCGGTTCGTGATCTTCGGAAGGTCGGCCCCCGGCGTCCCGACGTCGGGCTTGCCACGGTTGGGGACGGCTCTCGTTCGCCACATGATCTAAAACGCGGCACCCCCGACGCAACCCCTGTCTCCGGAGGTTCCACTGGATCACCGAGCCCGGAGGATCTATCGCGAATCCGGATCGGACGGCCTCCAGTGGGCCACGACCTTTCGAATCAGCAACGGCGCGACCCCAAAAAGCGCGAACGACACGAGCACCCTGAGCGAGAGGATCTGGCCGGGGCTCTCGACCCGGGCAAGCTCGGCGCCTGCGTTCACGTAGAGGATCGTCGCGGGGAGCATCCCCAATGCGCTCGTGATCGCGAAGGGCAAGACCTTCATCCGAGTCAGGCCCATCCCGAGGTTGATCAACACGAACGGAAACGCCGGCACGAGTCGCAGCAAGAACAGGTAAAACGGGCCGTCGCGGGCGACGCCTTCGTCTATAGCCTTGAGCCGTACGCCGAAACGGTTGCGGACGCTTTCGGCCAGGACGTAGCGACTGGCGAGCATGGCGAGGGTTGCCCCGAGGGTCGAACCCAAGCTCGCGGCGAACGTGCCCACGACCCTGCCGAAAAGGGCGCCCGAGGCCAGGGTCATGCCCGTCGCCACCGGCAACGAGAGCGCAGTGACCGAAGTGTAAACCGCGACGAACAACGCGACGCTCGCGACCGGGTGCGATTGGACTCGGGAACGCATCGGGGCGAGCCCATCCCGCACATTCTCCCACGAGAGGCGGCGTTGAATTCCGTTGGCGTACAGAACGGCGACCGTCGCAATCACGATAATCATGATGGACAGCCGGGCGATCGTCGGCGGCTTTATCCTCGTTCGCATCAACGCCGCCATTTCAGGATCGTCCGCAAGAATTTCGATGTCCGCGGGGTGAGCTTGGTTTTCATGAAGGCGTCACCAAGCTTCTTGAGGGCCTCGGACTGAGTCGGGTACGGCAGGATTGTCGTGGCGAACGCTTTGAGGCCGAGCTTTTGGGTCATCGCGAGCGAGAGCCCGGCAATGATGTCGCCCGCGTGCGGGGCCACGACGGTCGCCCCCAGGATCTCGTCCTTCCCTTTGCGGACGAGCACCGAGGCGAACCCTTCGGAGCGGCCATCGAGCACGGCACGGTCGACTTCGCCGAACGGTTGCGTGAAGACGTCGATGGCGATGCCCTTTTCGGCGGCCTGCGCTGTGGTAAGGCCGATATGGGCGAGTTCCGGGTCGGTATAGGTACACCAGGGGATCACCAGGCCGCCGGCCCTGGCCCTGCCGAAAAAGAGGGCGTTTCGCAGGACGATGCGGGCCATGGCGTCGGCCGCGTGAGTGAACCGATACGCGGAGCAAACGTCCCCGGCCGCGTAAATTCTAGGATTGGACGTTTGTAGAAAGTCGTTTACGCCAACTCCGGAGGCGCTATACGCGACTCCGGCGGCGTCCAGGCCGATCCCATCGACGTTCGCCGCGCGCCCCGTGGCCACGAGGAGCACTTCGGCTTCGAGCGATTCGCGGCGGCCGTTTCGCCCGATGTGGAGTACCGTACTCCCCTCAAATCGGTCGACGTCGATCAGTTCGATACCGAGGTGGAAGACCACCCCGTCGCGTTCCAGGGCGCTCCGCACCACCCCGGCCGCGTCGGGTTCTTCCTTGGGGAGAAACCGCTCCGAGCGGTTGACCAGGTGGACCTCGCTCCCGAACCGGCGGAACCCCTGGGCGAGCTCGGCCCCGATCGGCCCGGCACCCAAGATGATCAATCGTTCCGGCAGACTTGTAAGATTAAAGATCGATTCATTCGTGTGGGCGTTAACGCGATCAAGTCCGGGAAGATCGGGCCACTTCGCTCGGGCCCCCGTGGCGACTACAGCGCGGGCGAACCGCAGGGTCTGACCACCCGCGGTCAGGGTGTCCGGCCCGGTAAACGCCCCTTGGCCGAAGTAAACGTCGACCCCCAGCGAACGGAAGCGTTCGGCCGAGTCGTGATGAGCGATCCCCGCGCGGAGGCGTCTCATCCGCTCCATCACCGCGGGGAAATCGACCGAGATCGGCCTGGGAACGTTCACACCCAGCAAACCTGCGTCACGGGCGTCGGCCGCCGCGCGCGCGGCGCGAAGGATCGCCTTGGAGGGGACGCAGCCGTCGTTGAGGCAGTCGCCGCCGAGTCGTTTACCTTCGACGAGGGCCACCTTCGCCCCCAGCCCCGCGGCCCCCGCCGCGCAGACGAGCCCCGCCGTCCCGGCCCCCAGAACGACGAGGTTGTATCGGCCGTGAGGCTTCGGGTTGACCCAGGAGCGCGGGGCGACCTGATCGGCCAGCGCGCGGTCGTGGGGGCTTTCCGTCAGGTCGTCGATCGTCATGGCCATCAAGCGCTCCGACAAAACGGGAAGACACGTTGAGTCGCGATCGAGGGTACGTTTCCGGGCGGCACCGGGCCAGTCCCTCTTGCCAATTCGCGGGTGAGGCTCGTCGCGTTTTCCAGTTGCGGTACGTCTTCGCTCGCGTCAAGATCATGAAGGCTGAAGGAGGTCTTTCGTGCGCGAGCTCACGGCCGCCGAATCGACGAAAACGTGCCTGGTCTGCGACGTCCCCTTGTCGTCGCTTCAGCGCCATCAGCGTGTGGTGCTCTGCGGCGCGCGTTGCCGGGGGGCTTATTCGCGCTTACTGCCGGGTCAGGTCTGCGTGTATTGCGGCCGTCCGTTAAAGAACGAAGGCCTCGCGGGGGGGCTCTGCGTCGGCAAGGACTGCCGCCTCAGGTTCGCCGAGAGACAAACGCGGGAACGGGAGGAACGGGAACGCCAGGCCCGCGAGGACGTCGCCCGACGGATTCACGAAGCGGCCGTTTCGTCCGAGCAGTCAGGACAATTTCCGCTCGCGATCATTCCCGCCAACCCCTTGCAGATCGTCCCGGTCGACCCCGAGCGCAAGCAATTGTTGCGCGATCACATCGAGTGCGTGCTCGGCGAGTTGACGCTCGGCGACCCGAAGGAACCGCCCCCGTACGCGCTCAAGCACGTCGTCCGTTCCGAGGCGATGCTCAACGTGCTGGGCAACGCCTGCTCGCTCTGCGGAGGCGACTGTTGCCGACGCGGAGCGAACCGGGCCTACCTCGACGTCCACACCTTCCGGCGCTATCTGGACCAACACCCCGAAGCGGGACCGGCCGACGTCGTCGCCGCCTACCTCGGAAAAGTCGGCGAGACCGGCTACGCGGGCTCATGCATCTACCATCGGCCCGACGGCTGCGCACTCCCACGCGAGATGCGTTCGCTCACCTGCAACCAGTATTTCTGCGACGAATTGAAAGCGTTCGAGCGCGACGCCGACGGCACCGAGCCCCGAGGGTTCTTCGTCGCCGGACGCGCGGGGGCAGTCCGCGCCGCGGGGTTTGTCGACGATGACGGCGTACGGACCGTTCCGGTTCAGGTCGAGCCGCCCTGAAGCGTTTGCACACGAAGCCTGAGCGCCGGTGCCACGCGGTCCGGTGATCGGAACCCGTGTGCGACAACCGAGTTTGGGGCGACTTCCCAAATGAGCTTTTGACCAGTAATCGCCGTAGAACGAGGACGAGCTTGGGAGTCAAAGTGTCCCGTGCGTCCCCGAAGGGTCTAAACGGAGGTGCCTGTCCGACAAGCGGCCTTTAAGTTTCATCAGTCGGCCACGCAGCGTTTCCTCATCGCCCACGATTCACTGAACGGGCATCTGGCAGTCTTTATTCTGAGCTAATTGGATCCATGCATGCAATCACATTGCCGGGGCCATCAGAGACCGATATGTCTGAGCATCTCTAATTCACGCCTGATACCACGGTGGAGTGAGTGGCGTCAATATCCAATGCTATACATTATGTCATCAGATTGCCATCCGGCTTCTTCGGAAGGGTTGTAAAATCTAAGGTAATAAATCCTGCTGTCGCCCTGAAGTCTGTAGTCCAATGATGAGTGTGATTCTCCATTCAATAATGAGCTCATGAAAAGGCCGTCTGAACCTTGCCGTCTATAGTAGTAGGAGTATTTATTAAAAGCGTCGTCAGAGCGATAAATCGCTATCACGTTCTGGTGTTCGCTGTTCTCTAGGGGACCACCAAACAGAAGTATTGAGCAATCATTAGGTACCGAGGCATAATAATATGCGCTATCGAAGGGATGTGTATTCGAGTCTAAGCAGTGCTCTTGATATACCTCTCTAGTCTTTTGAAGTATTTGCGATATAGAGGTGAAACGTCCTAAAACAAATACTGCCGCAAACCAGTAGCGCCATGTTTGGAACTCCAGGTAGCGGTAATCGGCTTCAATGGGTCCTTCCAGAAACGCGGCCTTTGGCGATTCGTTGGTCGGCGCACCGGCAGGCTCTATGCTCCGGCTTGGGGCATCGAAAAGATTCGCGGTAGCACCTTCGGGTAAAACGATTCGACGTGGCTGATCAACGGAGAGGATGCTATTCCGTTTGCTCACGGAACCCGAGGTTTTCTTGTTCACTTGAACTCATCCTCTACAGCGGTGGGTAAAGACCCGTGGTAAGCGGAATCGCTTGCCCGGCGAACCCATAAAGTTATTCTATTGAATAGCCTTAAGTCAATACGGTGCCTTACACCATCACGGCCAAACGTAGCCAAGCTGTAACTAGGTGACATATGCGCACAACTCGTTGGCTGGCAGACATTTCGGTTGCCGGCTTCTTCGACAGGAAGGGTTCCGATAGCAGCGGAGCAAAATCCAACGATCTTCCGGGCGGGCTGCTCTCGCAAACGGCCAATTCCGAGAGGCCACAAGGAGTTCGGTCGGAGATCGTCGATTCCCCGCATTTCGGGCTCTCGATAACCAGTCTCGAATGGGTATTCTCGAATCGACGGGCCGGAGACGGGTTTTGAGAAGCTTCGACCCCGCGAATCCGAGGCTCCGAGCCAAGTTCGTTGTTTTTTGCTCCGCTGCTATCGGATGTCCTTCTCGGTCTACCACACGGCGAGCGGCGTCAAGTTCTGGGTGATTACCGAGGCCGACCGCTCGGCGACGACCGTGCTCTTACCCGAGGACTATTAGGGAACCGGGCCGGCCGAGAGCCCGGCCTCTTTTTCCGACTGATAACCTTCCTTAAGCGTCCGGCGGACCATCTTCAAGGCGGTCCGTCGGCGTGGGGCGTTCAGTCGGAGCCCGTCAGCGGTTCGGGTCCAGTACCACCGTCCTGATACCTTGAATCCAGGCAATGTTGTTCCAGTTTCTATGGAAACCCGCAGCCCACCGCGAGTAACTGTACGGCCCGACCTGACGGCTGTATCCGCCCGCGGGGACACCAGCGGCCGATACCCAGCTCCAGTTCGTGCCGTCGCCGTGTCCCAAGTCGATCACATTCCTGCTGCTGTCTAGGACGCGGAACTGGACCGTGAAAAGCAAGGGGAACGAGGAGTTGTTCTGCATGCCATAAAACGTGGCGGTCACAGGGGCGTCGCCTGTTTGCCACTGGACGGTCAGTCTGGCCTGGTCGAACGTCCCCCAGATGGAATTAAAGCGGGAGGTCCAGGACAGTGACAGGTTGTTCCCGGAGCGGGCCGACTCGATAGGCAACTCGTCGTCGAACCGATTCTGGTACGGTAGGGCGGGGGGCTGGCAGGTAACCGCAACCCGGCGCCTCCGCCAGCACGCCTGCGCGGCCTGGGGTGCGGCAGCAGTAATCGCGGTAGTCATGACGCCGGCCACGAAGCCGCGGCGGGACACCGGGAATTTTGAGGTGCTCATCGGGTTGTCCCTCGGAGGATGTGGGTACCGCGCGCGAAATGGACGGCATCATAAGCGTAATCGCCCGGCCGTTCTAAACACGACTGGCGGGACACGCCGCCTCTTGCATCGATCCGTTGGTTTTGTCAGAGGTTGTTATGTTGCGGTCGGAGCATTGCTCCGCTCGGCGACGACCATGCTGCTGTCGGAAGACTACTTAGAATCCCAATACTCCCGACTAACAACGGCGAAATAATGCAGGCTGTTCGTCGATGGCAGATAATAGCTCAGAATGACCCGGTCACCACTGATTGATGCATGAATATCTGAGTAAAAATTGTTCGATGTATAGTAGGAGTACTCGCCCAAGTAGAGGTAGCCGCCTCTCCACGGCTTGTATACCTGGACCTTGGCAACAAGGGCCTGGGTTACCTGGAGCGGTGGAGACCAGGAGGGCAGATACCTGGTCTGCCCATTCACCACGACGACCACGTCCCGGTTCGCCCTGTTACCAATACGCACATAATAATCAGCGGTCGATACCCGGTAGTGCGTCTGACCACAATAAGTACGGCGATGGCAGGCGAGGGCGGTTTGGCTGACCATCAACTGCCCAATGAAGAGCAGGAGGATAAATCGCCTCATGGAATCGGGCCTCTCTCGGTAAGCCGTGGAGATACTGCGGACGGGCTAATCTTGGCGAACGGAAGCATGCCTCCCAGTTATTTAATTAGGAACGCATGTATATACATATCCTCTGTTGATATCGTTAACATGGTAAGTATTGTTGTGTGAGTTGGTGTCGGCTTGTGCCGCCGCTTGCGTATTGCGGCAAGGCCCTGTCAGGATACCACTTGAGTGAAATCCACATACTAATTGGTAATGCGTCCTTGGGCTGGCGGGGCGGCGACAACGAAACAACCCGTGTCCACCTCGATTATTGTGAATGCAAGCTGCCCAAGTCGGAGCCGTCGGAGCAACCAACGCCCCAATCGCCATAGCCAAGACCATCAGTTTTTTGTGAAGCATCGATGCCTCCTCTAGTCTGGAAGGACCATGAGAAAATTCTATCGTAGTCTTCCTAAAGCCCGGAAGCGATAAAAATTCTCCAAATTCTAAAAATTCTCCAGTCGTGGTTTGCCGGAGATAATTCCCTTTCTCTCCGGCTAGACGCGTCTCAGATGGATTCTCCGTGGCACCCCGTCCCGACGTCCGAACTCGTGCGCAGCTTGAGTGAGAACCGCCTCATGCCTCGGGCGTAAAGCCGAGAACGATGTCGAACTTGGCGACGAGTTCTCCCACGCGGGACGGCTTGACGGGGTCGAACGCGATGGTGACGGATTCCTTGGCTTTCGGGTCGCGGATTCCTCGGTAGACGCCGTCTTTGTCGTTGTTCGGATCGCCTTTGATGTAGCACTGGGTGGTGAGGAGTTCCTTGCCGGATTTGCGGATCTTGAAGTGGATGTGGGGGGTCCGGCCGGGGTACTTCACGGGCTTGATGGTTCGGAAGTAGTATTCGCCGGTCGACCCGGTGAGGAAGCGCCCGAACCCCTGGAAGTTGGCGTTGTACTTGCTGTGTTGCGAGTCTTTGGAGTGGAGGTAGGCCCCGTTGCCGTCGCACTGCCAGATCTCGACAAGGGCGTTGCGGATCGGGTCGCCTTTGGCGTCGAGGATCTTGCCGCCGAGGTGGGTGATCTCGCCGACGGCCGGGGTGAGGGTGTCGTTGACGATGATCAGGTCGTTGTCGGTGTCGAGCGGGAGTTTGTCGGGGTAGAACGGCCCCTCGGTTTGTGCGGGGGTGCGGGTCAGCTCGTCAGCGAAGAGCCCTCGCGCGGTGAACAGGACCGCGCCGAGGGCCGTCGAACGGAGGAACGCTCGCCGCCCTCGTCGGGACATCGTCGAATGTTCGCCAGGTTGCATCGAAAAGCTCCTTATCGGGGCCGGAAGCTGCGAGAAAACGTGTGGGTCTTAATTTCAGCGACAACGGCAACCGGGCCGTCCCGTTTCGATAGGGGAGGTTGCTCCCGTGAGGGTTCCCCGTGCCGATCGCAGGGCTCGTGATTCGCTGATGTCATGATAACGCTTGGGATCGGGTTTCGACCATCATCTTGTCGGCGGTGTTCGCGGCGGGCGGGTTCTCCAAAGTCGAGCCCAAGGTCGGTTGCGTATCCAACTTCAACGGCCTTCGAAAATTAAATTCAACCGCTGCGATGGAACACGAGTCGCCATCATCAAATCCCTCAAGCATTCGTGAATGGGGCCAAGACGCCTTTGTCGTTGAAACCCGTGACCCATTCATTCGGTTGGGTGCGCCACGAATTCTGGAGGATGATGACAGCGAAGGCTGAAGGATCACGCTGGGCGCGGGCCTACCGACCCCGCCCCTCCGCGCGATCGAAGCGGGCGGGGTCGGGAGACCCGCGGCCAACCTCCGCGGAGGCCCGGTTCGCTTTGCCGCCCGCTCACCCACCCACGGCTTGGAGCGAAAGACGCCGGAATTCCGTTGGCGCACCCTATTCGGTTGACGGTTAGCCAGGGCGATTCCGCTCTCGATTTGGTAATCATGGCGGTTTGAGATTGGGAACCGTTGTTCGTGGCAGGCCTTCGTGGTCTAATACGGAATCGAAGTTGAAAAGACGAGTGTACGGTCGCCCAGCGGCACGTCCCCAGGCCAAACCCCCCCCGTCTATTAGGCCAGGCCGTTCCAGGTTCACGACGAAGGTCGATGAACGTGTGCGAGGGCGCGCGATGGACGTGCTTCGGCCTTTTGCTTCGTGACGGGCCGTGGTGCCTCGGCCGCTCGTAAGGTGCGACCGCGTCCATCGACCTTGGGCGATCCTTTTCATATAACTCTATGACCTTAATCCGAAATCAAAAGGATGACGCAGCGATGACGCCATCATTGGAGCGGTTGAACGAGTTGGTGCGTCAGGCCGAGGCGAAGAGTCGTGCGAAGAAGTTGGGGGGAGAAGTCCAGCAGGCCGCGGTCCAGTTGCGAGAGTCCGAGGAGCGCGCGAGGGTCGCGTCGCAAAGGCTCCGGGAAGTCCGCCCGGCGATGGTCCGACAGGTCGAAAAGGCCGATACCGACGAGCAGCAGCTCAAGGATTTGATCAAGAAGCTGGCGCAGTTCAAGTCCGCCCTCGATCCGTCGGAAAATCCGGAAAGCCTTGTCGATAACGCCCGGGCGGAGATCGACCGCGCCCGCCGCGAGGCCCAGGCCACGCTCGACGAAATCAGTAAAGAGGCTGAGGAAGGGCGAAAAGGTCTCCGCGTCGCGATGGAACATTATCACCAGGTCCGTCGCGAACTCGACAGGCTCCAGCCCACGCTCGCGGAAAACTTTTCGGCCGAGGACCGCTTGCTCTGGGACGCCGAAGTCCACTTCCCGGGGGGGCAGCTCCAGGCCCTCGCCCGCGAGGTCGAAGCCGGCGCCCCGTTTTTCGGGTCGCTCTCCAGGGCCGAGCAATACGCACAGCTCAAGGTCTGGATCGGGCGGCACCGGCAATTCCAGGAAGCCGCCGACCACGAAGCCGACGAGTCCACGCTGGCGATGGCCCAACGCGTATTCCACCAGCTCAAGAACCTCTCCAAGACCCACGAACCCGGCTACATCGAAGCGTTCCGACTCGACTTCCAGACCGACTGGGCGTTTTATATCAGTGAAGCCCAGGCGCAACTCTCCCAGGCCACCGAAGCCGTCCGCATGAGCAAGGACCGCGAACACCTCCGCGGCGAACAACAAGCCCGAGAAGTCGAACGCAGCCAGGCGGCCAAAGAACTCGGACGAAACGCGCTTGCCGAACTCAAATCGCTGATGGCCCGCGTCCATCTCCCCGAGGAGGGGCTCGAAGAGTTTCTCGAACTGCTTAAGCAAACGGTCAACGGCCTGGGTGCGTCCGACCCCGAACTCATGGACCTCGTGATGCCCTTCCGCGAACACATCGCCGGGGGCAACGGACTGAGGGCACTCCGCCGCAGCCTCGACCGCATCAAAGAGGAGTCGTCAAAAGAGGACGAACCCGACATCTTTCGCGCCCAGTTCGAGGACGTGCTCACGTTCACCAACGGCCGCAGGGCCGTGATGATCGGCGGGTCGGTCCGGGAAGACGTCCGCAAGACGTTGCAACGCCTCTTCGAATTCGACCGCCTCGACTGGGAACCCTACGAAGATTCCAAGCCCGCCGCGCTCGACTCGCTGGAGTCTCGGGTCCGGAATCACGGCGTGGACCTGGTGTTGATCCTTCGGAGCTTCGTCGGGCATCACGTTACCGAACGCCTCCGCCCGCTCTGCGAACAGCACGAAATCCCCTGTCTCATGGTCGACCGCGGCTACGGCCTCGCCCAGGTCGGCGAGACCTTACGCAAGGGGTTGACCAAGCAGGCGGGGTGAGGAGACGGTCCGGTCCGAGAGCCCTGCTCAGAACTTCACGAGCGCCGCGGCTTCGTCTTCGTAGACGTCGAGCATCTTGTCGAGCTGACTGGCGTGGAGCACGTCCCGCACGGTCGAGTTCAGGGAGCAGAGCCGCAGCTTCCCCTTGGCTTTCGCAAGGGCCTTGTGAAGCTTGATCACCTGGGCGAG
>JAYUFP010000808.1:0-3559 GCA_043738665.1 Isosphaeraceae bacterium | reverse complement strand
CGTCGGCCGCCAGTTTCAAGGCGTAGAGCGACGAGGCACACGCGGCGTCGAGCGTGTACGCGCCGCCGCCGAGCCCGAGCGCCTCCGCGAGCAGACCCGCCGGGAGGCCCGCGGCATGGAGATTCAAGGGATCGGTCGCTTCCGGGGAATCCGGGACCGGACGCCCGGTGACAGCCTCGGCGAAGGTTTTCCCCAAAGTCTCGCGGGCGAACGCCGAGGACGCCTCGGTGGGGAGGACGATGTTGCCGAAGATCACGGAGACGCGGGACTTGTCAACGCGATCGGTCTTCGCGTCGGACCAGGCCTCTCTCCCGGCGTGGAGGGCGAGGCGGAAGGATGGATCGAGTCGTGAGCATAGATCAGGATCGAGATTCAGCCCTTCGGGCGTGAAGACGAAGCCTCGAACGAATCCGCCGCGCGTGGCGTAGACGTGGTCGGGAACGGCGACGGCCGGGTCAAAGGCGTCGGAAGGTGCGATCCTCCACCGCCCCGGCGGGACGTCGGTCGTCGCGTCCTGACACTCCGCGATCACCTTCCAGAATGCTTCGGGATCGGGGGCGTCGGGAAACACGCCGCCGATTCCGACGATCGCCACGCGCTCGGTGGGGTCGATCATGGTACACGGGAGGTCTTGGGGGGAATCGAGAAAGGTACGACACGCGACGCGATCAACGGGGCCCCCGCGTTACCCGGGCGAGCCGGTTGCGGCGGAATTTGGCGTGGAGCGCGCTATCGATCACGCATTCGTAGCGTTCGATTCTCCCGAGAAGTTGCCCCGCCTCGTCGAGGAAATCGATGTCGGCGGTGGCTCGCGATTCCGAAGGTCGGTCCACGCGCGCCACGATCCGGACGCGCGGGGCGGGAAAGTCCCGGCAATACTGGCGGTAACGTCCCAAAGCCGTGGGCAATGACGCACCACCCGCGTTTTCGTGGCACCAGAGAACCATCAACTGGAATGCGCTATCGAGAACCAAAGGGTCCGTGAGCCAAGACTGGCGGAGTGGCCGATCAACCCACACCGAAGGTTCGGGAGCCGTTTTCGCGGTCGCGACGATCCCCCCGGGGGCACACGCGTCGATCCGTTCCAGGCCGTGGAGGTCCGGGCCGTGGAAAAGGACGTCGTGGTAGACCGACCGTGTCGATCGAGCGTAGCGCGGGACGTCGCCGAGTGTGATCGGGGCCCTTTCCGGGGTCGCAAGCCGGTCTGCCAAGATCACGTCGCCGCGGGCGTGCGCCACGGTCTTGCCGACGGAAAGCTCGCCGCGTAGCTCGACGGGGACGCGGTAGATCGCTCCGTCGCGGACAGCTTTCCCGGCCAGGACGGTCACGGTTTCCGGACGGTCCTCGTGGACGACCGCGCCCTTGAGCACTCGCAGGTCGTCGATCCCGCGGAAGGTCAGGCCCGGGTTCCGCTGAATGGCACCTTGCGCAAGCCATTCGACCATCAACGCGGTCGGGAGAACGGCACGGCCGTCGATGACGTGGGACCGCAAGATCGGCAACTCATCGACATCGAGCGCCCTGGAGAAGACCGACGTGAGACTTCCGGAACGGGTCGAAGACGAGACGGTTGGCGCAGGAGCCGGCGTCGTCCGGACCGTCACGACCTTGGGAGGATCGGGCAGGGTGGACCCCGGACCGAGGATCACGACCTCGACGGGGTGAACTCCACGAATGGAGCGGAGTTCCTTCAGCAGGCAATTCGCACCGGCTTCGAGTGGGATCAGTCCGATGCCTTCCGACTTGAACAACGGCTTGAGCCCCGGGGAGACCATTCCGCCGTCCCAAGGACCCCAGTTGATCGCGACGACCCGGCAATCGGGGTGTCGACGCGCCTCGCGCTGGGCTATCTTGTTGAGGACTTCGTTGGCGGCGGCGTAGGCGACCTGGCCGGTTCTTCCGAAGCGGGCCGTGGTGGATGAGAAGACCACGATCACGCGAAGGTCGCCAGGATTCACCGCGTCGATCAGGGCGTTGAAGCCTTGGATCTTGGTGTCATAGACCGTGGAGAACTGGGCGTCGGTCTTGTCCTCGATCCGGCGATCGGCGATTAGCCCCGCGCCATGGATCAGGCCGCGAACCGGCCCGAACTTCTGGGCGATCTCACGCAAGGCGCAGGCGACCGCGTCGCGGTCCCGCACATCGACCTGTTGATACACGGCTTTGCCCCCCGCGGACTCGATCCTTTGAAGATTCCTGAGGATCTCCCGGTTCGCGGCGAGGGATGTGTACTGTTCGCCGACGAGCTGCGGCGTGGCTCGGCCATTGGCACGGGCGGCGAGCGCGCGTTTGATCTCGCTTTCGCTTTCGAGCGAGATCAGCCAGGCCGGTTCTTCCCGCGGCGCTAGGCTTCGACCCAGGAGGAGCAGGGTCGGACGGAAAGCCCCCGCCAGGGCGACGGCCACCTCGGCGGTCACGCCCCGAGCCCCACCCGTGATCACGACGAGGTCGCCCGGCAGAAGCGGATCGGCACCCGCCTCGGAGATTTCCCGCGGACTCAGGACCAAGGTGTTGCGGCCCTCTCGCGTGAGTCCGACCTCGGCGGGACCGGGGAGGAGGATTTCATCGACGAGCCGCGTGACGGTCTCGTCGTCGATTCCCAACGAAGGGTCGAGGTCGATCGCCTTGCAGCAGACCTCCGGCCATTCGCGGCCGGCGGTCTTGCTCAGCCCGGCGAGGCCCCCGGCCGTCGGGTTCACCGAATCGCCGATTCCGCGCAGTCCGAAGGCACCGTCGAGTCTTGAGATTGTCACGAACGCGGCGCCACCGGAAATACCGCCTCGTCTCAAAGCCGGAGCGGCCGCTCGGAGAGATCGGAAGCTGTCGAGGATCGAGTTCTCATCGCCGATCACCGATTCGGACGCGACCAGGATGAGTCCGTGAAGCGGTTCGCCGATCTCCCTACCGGGCAAGGCATTCAGGCCGAAAAGTCTGGCGTGATAGCCTCGCGAACCAAGGCGTTTTACGAGACTCGCCGAGAGCCCGGCCCCATCGTCGCTGACCCAGACCTCACCTCCCGGGCAAATCACCGGGGTCTCGGCACGATTCAGAGGATCAAGACGGGTTTCCGTGACCTCGAAGCGAAGAAGTTCGGAGGCCGGGTCCGCTCTCTTGGCGGTTTCACCGATCGGCTGTTTCGAGAGGAAGTCGGCGATGTCCTTGAGGGTTCTCAGCGTGCCAAGGTGGTCGGGAGTGACGGCGGGCGCGTCGGGAAGTCGCTCCTGGAGAGCGGAGAGAATCTCGACACGTTTGATCGAGTCGATCCCGAGGTCGGCGTCGAGCTGCATCCCGAAGTCGAGCATCTCGGCGGGGTAGCCCGTTTTTTCCGCCACGACTTCGAGCAAGACGTTCTGAACGTCGGAGGCGACGACAACCGCGGCCGGAACCGCGACGGCCGGTTCCGGAGCCGCGGAGTTGCCTGCGTCGAGGAAGTCGGCGATGTCTTTGAGGGTCCGCAGACTGCCGAGGTGTTCGGGTTTGACGGCGGGAGCGTCGGGGAGTCGCTCTTGAAGTGCGGAGAGGATTTCGACGCGTTTGATCGAATCGATCCCGAGGTCGG
>JAYUFP010000807.1:0-28637 GCA_043738665.1 Isosphaeraceae bacterium | reverse complement strand
AAGGAAGTCGACCTCACGCGAAGAGCTGCTGAGACCGAGGATGACGGCTCCTGAGTCGGTCCATAACCGTCTCTTCCCGCGCGACCGTCAGCCCTTCGATACCGATGCTCCCTCCTCCAAAAATACATCGAGGCATTTCAGGGCGGCCGCACATCGACTCGTTAGGGATGGGAGCGTCTTCGAGTGCATCGCGAGTATGGGGTCACACCTCGATTGCGGAAAAATTGCGCGCTAAGCCTTGATCGTGGTCGAAAGCAACTCGCTGAATGGCCGTTAAGCCGTCGTGCGTCCGTACACTATGGCCGAAAACCATAGATTTAGGCCATGCCCTGCAGAATGGCGAAATCGCTGGAAAACTCTGAACTTCCGAGGCTTTTCGCCAAGGAGTTTATGGCCACCCGCCTTTGCTGAGTCCTTAGCGTGAATTTTTTCCGTTCCGAGGAGTGACCCTTCTGATCTTAGCAGTTTCACAGGGAACCTCTGCGAACGCATTGAGCGTGAGGTGAAAGAGCGCGGAAACGCCGCCTTCGGCGACGATCTCAAGCGCGCCGCCTTGGACGGGAGAGGCCATGCCGGATCCGGAAGCGAGCCGGAAAACGCCGACGCCGCCCGAGTTGTGATCGAGTCGGTCCATACCGACCGCAATCAGCGTCAAACCCGTCGCCTGGATTAGACCGAGGCGGGCCGGCTCTTGGTGGAAGTCCACACCACGAGCGGCCGCCAACCGAAAGCCAGGTTCCGCCTGAGCGCTGCGTTCCTCGCCCCCGAGGGCTTGCCCGTTCAAGTGAAGGTGACGGTGGAGACCGGCGACGAACCTTCCAAACCGATGCCGAGACCTTGAGGGGTGGCGGCTGATTGAGCACCGGTTCAACCGCCGAGATTCGTTTCCGCCAGGCGCCGCCGCTTCCTACCCTTTTGAAACGCTTTCAGACCAGTGACAAAGAAGCATGTTCCCGACACGGCCGCAAAGATCAAGGGCGAAAACTTCGGATACCGGACCATGAACGGGATCGACAAGAAGACTGCGGCGGCCTGAAAATAGAACGAGCCCGCGAGGATGCCCCCCTTGATCATGAAGAGCATCCCGTTAGTGATCCCGAAGACCGGCGAGAGCGTCCACGCGGGGAGCCCCATCAGCCACTCAGTCACAAACGTGAGGTTAATCGCGACGATCCCCGCACCCCAGACGTGTGCCAGAAGCCGCTCGATGAATGAGATCGGCCCCCCACGTCGTCGCAAGGCCCAGAAGATCGAAGCCCACACGCCCATGCCCACCGTGAAGATCAACAAGTAAGGCCACTGCGACGTGACCCCCTCGAGCAACAACACGTTGGCGGCGCCGAAAAACACGAGAAGCGCGGCGCTGTGCATCATCCAGAGGCCGCCCCAGTTTTCAAGCACATCGGCGTGATGAGTCTCTCTCAGCAACCGGGCGACGAGATCGACGAACCCGGTTGAGCGTGCCGAGATGGTCCCGCCGGAGAGGTACGCGTCCAGGTCATCTGCCAGCGAACCGGCGCTGGGGTAGCGCATCGCCGGGTCTTTTTGCAAGCACTTTAGCGCGATCATTTCGAGGTCGGCGCTGGCACGCGGGTTCAACGCGCGGGGCGAGACCGGGTCTTGTTCGAGAACGAGCAGGAGCGTGTCGAACGGAGTCGCGGCGAGGAACGGTGGGCGCCCGGTCAGCATTTGATAGAGGATGGCACCCAGGCCGTAGACATCCGTCCTTGGGCCGACGACCCCTCGGCTCGCGGCGGCCTGCTCGGGGGCCATGTAACCTGGGGTCCCAAGGACCGCACCCGCGGGAGTCAGGCTCGCTTCGGCATCGACACGTTTCGCCAAACCGAAGTCACTGACGAGCGGCGTCCCGTCGGTATCGATCAGGATGTTCGAAGGCTTCAAATCGCGGTGCAAGACCCCTTGTTCGTGGGCATACTGAAGGGCACGGCAGACCTGAACGAGGATCTTCGCGGCGTCGAGACTCGGGAGCGGACCGTCCGCGAGACGAGCGGCAAGCGTCGTCCCCTCGACGAACTGCATGGTGATGAAGGACGCGGCGGCGTCGGAGCAAACGCCGAAGAGGGGGACGATATTGCCGTGTCGCAGCCGCGCCTGGGCCACGGCCTCGTTCAAGAAACGCTCACGCTCTCCGGGATTCGAGAGCATGCCTCCGTTCCGCATCATCTTAAGTGCGACCGTGCGACTGAGTTCGACCTGGAACGCCCGATAAACGACCCCCATTCCCCCTCGGCCGACCTCTTCCAGGAGCTCGTACCCCTGGATCGGCGTGTTCTGCATGTCATGCCGTTCGTGGGGGTTCGGAAACCTCGAAGGAGGGGCTTCAGCAAACGATTTGCCCATTTCCTCGGCGAACCAGGCCGCGTCCCATAGGTCTCGCAACTCCTCGGCCAGGTCGGGGTGGGCGCGTGTCGCCTCTTCGAGCCTCCCGACGTGGTTGCCGCGGAAATCCTCGGTCAAGTCGACCAGAATCGCGGCCAGGCGTTCGTCGCGGTCGGAATCGCTCATGACGTTTCCTTTCCGGTCAGCGATGGGGAGTCGCCGAGGATCGCGCGTAGTTTCCGGAGGGCGCGGAGGTGTCTCATCCCCGCGGCGGGTTCGCTGAGCTTCAGGACCTTCGCGGCCTCGCCATTGGATAGCTGCTCGACGTGGCGGAGCACGATCACCTCGCGGTCGTCGTCGTCGAGTCGTGCAATCGCCGTTTCGAACCGCATCGCCAGCTCGGTCCGAAGCGCCTCGGCAACGGGGGTCAGCGCAGGGTCGCGGAGTCTCGCCGCGAGATCGAGTGAGGATTGCCCGTCGAGGCTCGGGTTCCGGAGTGGAAGTTCGCGGTCGATACTCCGACGTGCCGCGACCCGATGCTTTCGGTGCTGATCGATCACATGGTCACGCGCGATCTGTCGGAGCCAGAGTTGGAAGGGGAGGGCGGGGTTCCTTAAGTACTCGGGAAGGCGCTGATTGGCCTTGATGAGGACGTCTTGAACCACGTCGCTGGCGTCGACCCTGCGAGCGAGAGCGGGGTCGAGCCGGTGCGCGATCGCCCGCCGCAATCCGTCCCGATAACGCGCCCAAAGCGCATCAGCGGCGCCGTCCTCCTGGCGCTCGACGTGGTCGAGCAGAACCCGAGTCTCGGCCTCGTCGGGCCAGATCATGAGACGGTCCTCTCGGCCTTGTTTTCATGTGAACTTCAACCAGGATAACAAAAAAATCCCTGGCGGCGGTTAAGAGCAGGCGCTCACTCACGGTTCAAGTCATGTCGGCAAGCCGAGTCATCCTGGAAACGAAGGCCCGCTTGCGAACGATTGACGGTTCAGACCATTACTGGGAGACGGCGATGTTCGATCACGGTTACGTTGTGAGTGCTTATGTCGGTTACCTCGTCCTGAGCATCGGGCTGACCATCTGGGTGGCCAGGACGCTCTCGAAAAACGGCAAAATCTTCCTGATCGACTCGTTCCTCGGCAACGCCGAGCTTGCCGATTCGGTCAACCACCTGCTGGTGGTCGGGTTTTACCTGATCAACGCCGGATTCGTCACGCTTGCCTTGAAGTACGGCGACAAGCCGGTCGACCTCCCCGGCACGATCGAGACGCTCAGCACCAAGGTCGGTTTCGTGCTCGTGGTCCTGGGAGTCATGCACTTCTTCAACCTTTACATCTTCTCGAAGATGCGGAGGCGGGCGATCGTGCGGTATCAAAAGCCGCCGGTGAGTCCCGACGGATTGCTCGAACCTCTGCACGGACGGAACGCCTGAACGCGACACGGATCGTGTCGAGAAGGTATAGTCATGGAACGCTTGTATGTTTTGTATGACGAGCGCTGTGGAATTTGCCGACGGGCGCGCGAATGGGCTTCAGCCCAGCCGGCTTATATCCGCTTGACGTTCGTCGCGGCCGGATCCGAACAGGCCCGGAGCCTGTTCCCCGGCCTTCCGCGAAGTCGAGAACCGGAGGAACTCCTTGCGGTGAGCGACCAGGGTGAAGTTTACCGAAATGATTCAGCCTGGATCATGTGTTTGTTCGCACTCGAAGACTACCGCGAATGGGCGAACCGGCTCGCCTCGCCGGCGCTTCGGCCCCTGGCCAGACAGGCGTTCGCCTTCGTGTCGAAACAACGTGGCAACATTTCGCGATGGCTCGGCATGGCGGACGACCACGCGGTTTCCGAAAGGCTTCGGGGCGAACATGTCCCGGCGTGTGACATCGAACCGGACCACGCTTTTGAGACGATGAAGGCCTTGAACGCCTGCAAACGGAGCCTGGAACTCGGCGAGGACGAGCATCGGTCGTTCCGGATCTGAACGTCACCGTACGATGGTGACGACCTCGGATCAATCGATCCCTGTCGGACGAAAGGGCGTTTGCTTTCCGAGAAGCCAGCGGGCAAGCCGCCCTTGCCGGCGATCGGGCCGGACGAGTCGGACCGGACGGCCGAGGTCTTCGAGGACGCCCTCCGCGGCGAGATACCCGCTCCGCACGGCCCCTTCCATCGTGGCGGGCCACCCGGTCGCCGTCCAATCGCCCGCGAGAAAGAGGCCCTCCACGCCGGTCCGCTGAGGCGGCCGAAGGGCATCGACCCCCGGCCGTGCCGCGAACGTGGCGCCGTGCTCGGTGACGACCCACCATCGCAACAGGTTCGCCTCCCCGGCCGCCGGCCAGATCGCCCTTAGGTCTTCGAGAACGGCGTCCCGGATTTCCTCTTTACCCTTGGACACAAGATCGTATGAAGCGCTGATCACAAGTTGAAGGTATTGGCCCGACTCGGCGTCGCCCGGGCGTCTCCCCTGGATCGCCGTGTGGTTGAAGACCCATTGGGTTAGGCGGCCGAGAGTGACCACATGGTCAAACGGGCACACCGGTCGGTCGAACCAGAGATGGACCCCCGTGATCGGTGAAGATTCAAGCGTCCCAAGATTTGCCAAGGTGGGAATGTGAGCGCTCGCCGTTTCCGAGATGAGGTCACGCACACGGTCGAACGGGACCGAGAGTACGACGAAGTCGGCCGGGATCGGCTCACCATTGCGAAGAACAACTTGAGACACGGCCCCTTCGTCATCGCCTTCGACACTCCGAACACCCGTGGTGAGCCGGACCGTGACGCCTTTGTCCGCAAGCCAGCGTTCGAGGCGAAGTCCGTAAAGATCACCGAGCGGAACCAGGGGGAGTTCCATCTGGAACCCTTCCCTGTCCCGGAGAAAGCCGTCGATGAAAACCTTGCGGGCGTGGCCGACGTCCATCCGGTCGAGCCGTTCGTTGAGGGCCGAGACGAGGACGGTGCCCCAATACCTTTCCATGACCCGTGGCGTTTGACCGTGCCGTTCGAGCCATGCGCCGAAGGATTCGCCGGGGCGGTCGCCTCGTGAATGAGGCAGGCAGGCGAGTGCGTAGGCGACGCGGAATTTTTCGGTCCAGGAGAGATAATTGGCCTTGAGAAAGCTTCCGGCGAGGTGCAAAGGCGCCGGGAGGCTTCCGGCCTGTAGGCGCGAGACTTTGCCCTCGGGGCTGAGAAAAACGACGTCGCGCTCGCGACGGAACAACGCGGAGACCCCGACGCGCGAACAGAAGTCGGCGAGGTTGGTGCAGCAGACCATGCTGACATGTTGACAGTTGTCAACGAGTTCACCGGTGACGGGGTCGGAGAACGACGACGCCCTCCCGCCGAGCCGGGGCCGGCTTTCCAGCAGCGTGATCCGCAGCCCGCGGTCGACCAGCGAGACGGACGTGGCGAGCCCGGCCAGTCCCCCGCCGATCACGACCACATGCGGGGGCAATGGTTTGTATTTCGGCTTGCTCGATGCGGGAGGGGTCATCGGGTCGGCCGCGCCTCCATGCTCGGCGTTTCCCTTGGGCCAAAGCGGCCGAGGAACGAACGGGCGGCAATCGCCGCCTTCCTCCACTTCGGCACCGAGACCCGCTGCGATAACACCTCGTAATCGCGACGGACGATCGTGTCGAGCAGGCTCCGGTAAATTCCCGCGATCGTTTGCAGCACGGGGCGTCCTTCGGGATCGATCAGCGCCGCGAGCGGTCTCGCTCGCTCGTATTCTTCATAGGCGCGGGCCGCCTCGAAGGCGAGGAGTTCTCTCAACCCCTTGGAAACTTTAGGTGCGCGGAGTTCTTCTCGGCTCACTCCGAACTGTGAGAGGTCTTCCTCGGGGAGATAAACGCGGCCGTTGCGGGCGTCCTCGCCGACGTCGCGGATGATGTTCGTCAGCTGGAGCGCGAGCCCGCACGATTCCGCCATCGCCTCGGCCTTCCCGCCTTCGGAATGATATCCCCAGACGTGGATACAACACAGGCCGACCGCCGAGGCGACGTGATGGCAGTAGACGCGAAGTTCCTCGAAGGTCGCGAAGGCCCGAGGTGTCAAATCCATCGCCACGCCTTCGATCACTTCGTGAAGATGGCGAGGAGGGATTTCATGCCGGGCCGACGCGTCGGCCAGGGCGGGCCAGCCGGGCCACTTTCCGAAACGGCCCGCGAGTGCCTCGTTCAGGTCGTTCCGCCAAGTGTCGAGCGCGGTACTCTTGGCGAGAATTTCTCCGGGCTCATCGGCGATGTCGTCGGTGCGACGCATAAACGCATACAGCGCGCACATCGATCGCCGCCGCTCAGCCGAGAGCAGCAAGAAACTCGGGTAGAAGTTGTTCGCCTCCCGTCGCGCGACGCCCGAGCAATAGTCGAAGCTGGCGTTCAACGCGGGGTCGATGATCATCCCGGTCAACCCCGTCCCGCATGAACAATAGGCGTGGATCGCCCGGGAACGCCCGCCCTTGAAATTAGGGCGCGAAGGAGCAGGCCGACCTTTGCGACTTTGCCGAGCCTCGGCCGCGAGCTCAGCACGTCATAGTCTTGCCGCTCGATCCGATCAAGGATCGCCAGTCCGCCGCGAGAGAATAAATCGACGTCGACCGCCAAAGCCCGTGGCATCCGATCGATCAACGGACGGCCCTCCGCGAACAGGGTACGGGTCCGATCGACCTCGAATTTCAGAAGCGAAGCGAACTCGGGGGTGAAGCGTTTCCGGCGGAGATCGCTCTCGGGATAGCTAAACCGTTCTCGGTCCTCACGGGGCAAGTAAACACGGCCGATGTCCAGATCCCGGGAAACGTCCTGCCAGAAGTTGGCGAGTTGTAACGCGGCGCAAATCTTGTCGGAAAGCCAGGCGTTTTCCGGGTTGAAGCACCGGCCGAGGTACAGGACCAGGTGCCCCACCGGGTCGGCCGAGCGCGTGCAGTAGTCGAGCAATTGCTCATACGTTTCGTATTCGAGGACGTCCTGATCCTGTTCAAAGGCCGAGATGAGAGCGAGGAACGGGTTGATCGGGATCGCGAATTCATCGACGGTTGCCTTAAGAGCGACCATCACCGGGTGTCCGGGCGTTTTTCCGTCGTACAGATCCCGCAACTCCCCTCGCCACCATTGTAAAAGGATGCGCGAAAGGTCGCGGTCGCCGACCTCGTCACCCAGGTCGTCTGACCATCGGCAGAACGAGTAGACCGAGGCGAAGGCAGGCCGGAGGTATCGAGGGGTGAGCCAGGTGACGACGCTGAAGTTCTCGTAGTGCGACGCCGTGAGCCGGGCGCAATACGCGCGTGCCTCGTCAAGACTGACGCGGACGGTCGATTCCGGGCCAAACTGGTTCAGGTCGTCGAGAAACGTGCGGGGCAAGTCGGCGTTCCTGGATTTTCGGGGGATCACGGCGGGCAGTCACGGCTTGGTGCCGACTCGGAATTGTAAAAAAGGAATGCTCTTCCGGGATTCTGCGCGGTTGACCATCGTGATGGTCAATGGTCAATGGTCAATGGTCAATGGTCAATGGTCAATGGTCAATGGTCAATGGTCAATGGTCAATGGTCAATGGTCGATGGACGATGGACGATTTAGCTGGTTTTGTCGGCCATTCGACATCGGTCATCGATCATTTTCGGTTCAGATCACCCAGCCACCCGGAACATCGGAAGAGCCAAAAGGGATTCTACCGGCGGGGGCGAGGATTCGCCATGGACCGGGCATCGCGTGCGGCACGGCGATGCTCGAATGAGGCTTCGTGCGTTAGTGAACGGCGGCCGGGGCGACATCTCCCAAAGTCCTCGAAAAGTTTCTCAAGAACACGCGATGAAATTCCGATAACTGATCTGGTACTTCATGCCTTCTCCTAGTAAAAGGGGCTCACCGCGGTGAACGCGATCCCCAACGATCTTTTATTGTGCCCGGGCGGAGCCCTGGGGCGATCGGGTCGCAAGGATGTCGCGAATACTTCGGTATCTGCGAACGGCCGGTTTTTCCCTGGGATCCGAATCGGGTCCAGGCGGGAAAAATCGGGGTCCCTGTTCGTCGGTTTAAGGTCCGCCATGATGGTGGACCGTAGGGCCCTCGACGCGAGGCCCGCCCAGGGAAGGGTCGGGAATTTCACCCGGCATATCGCTTATCCTCTCGTCTCACACCTTCTTCTTTCGGACGAGGCATCCGGCCGAACGGAAACGCAACGCAGCCACTTCGCGCTCAACCCGCGAGGTGATTTGCGTCCCGGCGATCCGGTCGTCCCGCGGCGAACGGTCCGGACCACGGTAAGGCCCTCGCGCCAATTTCGAGACCTCGGTCTTGTTCCGGCTCGAGTCGGCGATCTTGCCCGGTTCGCGGTCTGTCGCGAACCGTCCCGGGGGAAAGGAGTCCGTTCGGCATGACCACCGCCACGTTGCTGTTCGCCTTGCTTGTCGCCGTCCCCGCCAGCCCCGATTCCGGCGGCGAACGACAACCGATCATGCTCGATTTCACGGCCTCATGGTGCGGGCCGTGCCGCCAGATGCGCCCGACCGTCGATCAACTGATCGACAAGGGCTTCCCGATCAAAGCCATCGACATCGATCAATCGCCGGAACTCGCGGCGAAATATAAAGTCTCGGGAATCCCGGCGTTCATCGTCATCGACCCGACCACCGGCAAGTCACTGGGGCGCCTCGAAGGCGCACGCCCCGCGTCGGATCTCGCCGGCCTCTACAACGAAGCGAAATCCAAGTACCTCGCTCAGAATCCTTCCCGGCCCCGGAGGGAGGTTGTTCAGAACAGCGAACAGGCGAGCGAAGACCGGGAAGGTAACGACGACCGCGAACATGACCTCGCCCCAAATCCCAAGCCATGGGAAACCGTCGTCCGGATCAAGGTCCACGGCAACGGCGCGATCGGGTTCGGCTCCGGGACGATCGTTTCGAGCACCCCCGAAGAGACGATCATCCTCACCTGTGCCCACATCTTCAAGATAGACGGCCGCAAGCAGGTAAAGCCGGCGAGTTTCCCGCTGAGGATCACGGTCGACCTCTTCGACGGCAACCCCGTCGGACCGAAGCGGAACCAGGTCCACTACACGAACGAGACTTTCGAAGGTCGCGCGATCGATTATAACTTCATCACCGACGTCGGCCTGATCCGCATCCGTCCCGGCAAGCGTCTTGCTTATGCCAAGGTCATCCCCCCGAGCCGAAAGCCGAAGCCGAATCTGCCGGTGATCACCGTCGGCTGCTCGCAGGGGCAGGACGCCACGGCCTGGAGCACGAAAATCACGAACCCCAGCTTCAAGGGGTTGGCGAATAACGGCAACTACGAAGCCATCGAGTGCAACGTCGCGCCGATCCAGGGGCGTTCAGGCGGCGGATTGTTCACGACCGATGGCTACGTCATCGGCGTATGCGACTTCGCCGAGCCGCAAGGCAACCACGGTTTGTACGCCCACCCGAATTCAATCTACGCGATTCTCAACCGAAACAACCTGGTCGCGCTTTACGACCCGAGCCGCGCCCAGCCGGACACCCGGTTGGCCGCGAATCCGGAGACGAACATCGGACGAGCCGCGATTGAAGTCCGCGGCCAGTCGCCCGACGCGAACGATCCCGATCGCGTGACACTGCCGGCGCCTGAGTTCGTGGGAGTGAAACCCCCGATCCTGGTTAAAGGCGAAGAACACTCGGTCCGTCCCAAGCGGATGTCGTGGCACCCTTCCGACACCAAACCCGTCGCGATTCATCTCGACCAATCCGCCGACACCGACAAGTTCGACAACGGGCGTCCCCGGCCCGAAATTGACACCGAGCCGACGCGACCGGTGCGTGTCGAAAAGTCCTCTCCAACGACAGCGAGCAAAATTTCGGGCGGGAAGTGGAAGAAGAGTGTGACCCCGCTGCCCGCGCTCACGTCACCCGGGTCGAACTGAATTCTCGATCGTTGGGGACATTTTCGCCCAAGGCGATTTAATGGAACGAACAAGCTCTCTCGTTTCCATGAGAGGGCTGTTTCGTTTTCCGGATTAGAAACCCGAACATCTGTATTTTGGGGGATCGTGGGTCTTGCAGAGCCTGGCGAAAACCCCATGCGGGCCAAGTTATCGCGGTTCTCGTCATTTCTTCTCGGTCCCCGCTATTTTCAGACCGAGCTTGTTAAGCGCAAACTGAAACTCGACAAGCGTGTCCTCGGGGATCACGATTGAGGTCGGCCCGAGGCGGTCTCCGAGGAGGTCGCGAGTATCGGGGTGCTGGGCCAGACCGTCGAGCAGATCGGGAGTCGGCGTATGGAGGACGAGGGGCCGGCTTGTCTTTAGCGGCGAAACCTGGGAGACGAGTGCCGCGAACAGGAGACGGATGGCCGGGGGAGTTTCCTGACTTGTCCGGCGATGAAACCAGAGCGAGAGCGTCTGCGCCGTGACCCCGGCGTCAATCGCTCTCTCAAGCGATCCCGCGGAAACCAGGAATCGTCTTCGGGGCGAGGTTTGCGAGTCCCGGACGGGGACGCGCTCCGCGGTTTCGGTTGCGAAACGGCTGAGTTCGGCATCGACAAGCAGGTCGGAGCGGGCCATGTCCAGGGTCAGGGAAACCCCGTCCTCTTCGACCTCGACGCAGGCTTCAGGGGGTCGTCGGTAGTCGCGCGACCCACTCATCCGGAACCGCTGGAATGGGATCGAGCCGTTTCCGTCCACCAGGAGGAGGCGATCGGACACCATGACGGGGAGGGTCGCGTCGCCGGTCGGCCAATGGGAGAGGGCCTGTTCGAGGTCGGCGGTGGTTGTGAATTCGATGAGTGTCGCCGCGGCGTAATAGGTGACGCGTTGGCGACGGCTCGCCCAGCTCCGGACCGACTCGACGAGCCCCGTGTGGAGTGGGCGCCCGCTCTGCCTGGTCAGGACGTCGAGCATCTCCTGCGGGGTCATGGCCCCTTCCAGGCCGCGGTAAACCGACTCGGGTGTGATCTTGAAAGCGAGCGCCGCGCCGACCTGCGTCCAAGTGGTAAACCGGCTGAGGTGGCCGATGATCCCGGGGTTCAATCCTTGACGGTAGGCGATCGCCTCGAAATTCGGTTGTACGAAAAGGAAGTGCGCGTAGACCTGTCGCGCGTCCGGAGGCGGCCCGAGCGTGAGCAGATAGCGGCCAAGCGGCGTAAGTTGAACGACCCTTCGACCCGAGGAAACTTCTTCCGCCGCACGGATCAAGCCAAACTGATACGCCGGCCCGAGGAGCACCGATTCCAGCGTTCCCAGCCCGGTGGGGTCATGAGCGGCCGTCTCCTTGGCCTTCGCTCGTTTGACGCCGGTCCGCGTCTGGGTCTGCGGCGGGGTTTCGTTCCCGCCGTTCAGCGCGATGAAGGTGGGAACGTCCCAGTGGGCAAAGCGTTCCTTGAGGAACCTGGCGAAGTCCTCGGTGGCGACCCAGTCGTCGTCGGGAAGCGTGGCGAGCCAGAGCAGGAGGGCAGGGCGGGCATACGGCAGCGACAGCTCATAGATCGCACCGTCGCGCTGGATGCCCCCTTGTTCATGCCAGTTGGTGAGCAAGAGCCAGCGCTGGGCGACCATCTGGGCGAGATGGAAGGCGTTGTCTGACCAATAGACCGGCTCGGCCGCGATGACCCGCTCGGTCCCGGTTTCGCCGCGAACCATTCCTACACCGGCCGCGAGTGCGAGCCAGAGAGATGGCATGTCCGGGAGCGGTTCCAGGGCGTCGGCGATCGGACCGGCGAGGACCGGGTCGTCTTCCAGTCGCTCCCGGTCTCGCTTGTAAATCGAACCTTGCTGGGTTTGACGGAGCGGGGCATCGGCGACCCGCTGCCAGAGCGCGGCCATTCTGATGATCGGTTCGAGGCCGTCCGACTCCCGCGGCGATCGCACCGGGCCGGCAGGCGGAAGGCTCGGACCTTCGGGCGAAAGCGTCCTCGCGCCGGTGATGACCGCGGGGTGAGCTTGAAGGAGGACGTTGCCGTCGGGAAGCCTTCGGTCCGAGACTTCGAGCGTCCGGACGGTCGCCTCGCCGGGTAGGACAACCGCCAACAACGCGCGTTCAAGCATCACGGGAACGGTGGTCGCGAAATCGATCCCCAGACAGCCGAGCGTGAACGCCAGGGAATGGGTCGTCCAGCTCGTTCGTTCGGTGAGTGCGAAAAGTCCCGCGACGACTCGGCAGTCACGGGGAAGCGTACCCATTTGCGCGGCGACCATCCGGGGGCTCGCGAGAGCTTCGGAGATCGAGGAAGCCAGCATGACCCGGCCCGCGGGGGTCTCGTTGATCCCGAGACCCTGGCAGAGCCTGACGAGAACTGCGCCGTCATAGAGTTTCAGTGCGCGGAGATACGCCTCGACCGGGGAAACTTTCGGGACGTCGGTGGCCCCGAACTCAACCTCAATCTCGAGATCGAGCCCGCCTTCTCCTTCGTTTTCCATCTCTGGCTGGTCGTCCGACATCGGCCGGGGGCCCTCAGCGTACGACCCGGGGGGTGTGTCCCATCCGGCGGAGTTCTTCAAGGATCGCTTCTTCGTCTTCGGCACGGACCAGCATCACGGTCTCTGAGAGGCGTCCCACGATCAGCCTGGCGAGATTCTTCCGCGCGAGCAATTCTTCGGCGACGAGCGGTTCCGACACGCGGATCAATGTCACATGCTTATGAAGCTTCACGGAGATCCGCGCGCCGACTGACGACATTGATGATTCTCCGCGGGCGATGCCCGGCCATCTTCGCTCGGGTCAGCACGTTTTGGCCGAATGCCGACTCTCGCCGTTCTTCACATGAACGTCCGTCTCGTCCAGGATCTCGTAGCTGTATCCTTGCTCGGTCAGGAACAACTGACGGTGGTGGGCGAAATCCATCTCCCGGGTGTCCCGCGTCACCAACGAATAGAAGGTCGCGGGAGCTTCCCCGGGCTTGGGGCGGAGAATCCGGCCGAGGCGCTGGGCCTCTTCCTGGCGGCTGCCGAACGTCCCGGAAACCTGGACCATGACGTTTGCGTCCGGCAGGTCGATCGCGAAGTTGCCGACCTTCGAGAGCACGAGCCGCCGGATCGCGCCGCGGCGGAACTTTCCGTAAAGTTCCTCGCGTTCGGCGTTCGAGGTTTGCCCGGTGATCAGCGGGATGTCAAAACGCGAGGCGATCCGCCTAAGTTGCTTGAGGTACTGGCCGATCACGAGCACACGGTCGTCGGGGCCGTCGTGGGTTTCGAGCAAGTGGGCGACCAGGTCATCCTTGACGGGATTCTCGCTCGCGAGCCGGAACTTGTCGCGCCATTCGGCCACGGCGTATTCCATCCTCGCGTCGGCGGGGAGGCCGAGGCGGACCTCGTGACATTGGGCTTCGGCGATCCAGCCTTTCGATTCGAGGACTCGCCAGGGAACGTCGAACTTCTTGGGTCCGATGAGGCTGAACACGTCTTCTTCGCGGCCGTCCTCACGGACGAGAGTCGCCGTCAGGCCGAGTCTTCTGCGGGCTTGGATGTCGGCCGTCACGCGGAACACCGGGGCGGGAAGGAGGTGGACCTCGTCATAGATGATCAGGCCCCAGTCGAGTGAGTTGAAGAGCGCGAAATGGGGAAAATCTCCATCTTTCTTGGGCCGATAAGTCACGATCTGGTAGGTCGCGATCGTGATCGGGGCGATGTCTTTCGAGTCGCCCGTGTAGGTCGCCACCTGGTCATCGGCGATGTCGGTCTTGTCGAGGATTTCACGCTTCCACTGCTCGACGGCGGTCGTGCTGGTGGTAAGCACGAGAGTCGACTTCTTCAAAAGCGCGATCGCCATCAGGCCGACGATCGTCTTGCCCGCGCCACAGGGGAGCACGATCACTCCGGAACCGCCGCGGACGTCTCCCCCCGCGTGGAAGGTGTCGACGGACATCCGTTGGTAATCGCGAATCACGAACGGAAGTCCGTTGCGCGTCGTCTCGCGGCAATTGACCACGAGCGTGGCCCCTTCGGCATATCCGGCGAGGTCCTCCGCCGGGTAGCCGACCGCGATCAAGCCTTGCTTCAAGACACCGCGAAATGCGTCGGCGATCGCGAAGCTGGTCGGCCCGGTCCGATCGCCGAGGTAGTCTCGAACCCCTTTCTGGCGTGCGAGTTCTTCGAGGAGCGCTACATCGTCACTGACGAGCCGGAGCGTACCTTCGACCCGTACGAGCGAGACGCGGCCGTAGCGCCCAACAAGTTCTTTAAGGTCCGTGGCGAGGTTCGGTGGGAGAGGAAACTTGCTGTAAGTCGCGAGCGCCTCGATCATCGCGTCGGACGTCATCCCTGCGGCGGCGGCGTTCCAGAGCGAGAGCGGAGTGAGTCGGTAGGTGTGGATGTGCTCCGGACTTTTCTCCAACTCGGCGAACGGAGCGAGCGCATCGCGGGCATCGGCGTGCAGCGGATTATCGACTTCAAGGAGGACCGTGCGATCCCCCTGCACGATCAGAGGATTTGCGGGGTGATAGGACATGGGCTCCTTGCCAGTTGCGAGCAGAATACGGTCGCCGGCCGCGCCGCCGGAGACGCCGCCACCGCCCGACACTCGGGAGTCGGCCAAAACATGAATTCTAGCAGGTCGACGCTCGACCGAAAAGCGCCGCTTGAGATCCGGCAAGAATCGCGCGGAACCGAATGGCGAAGGGCCGATGACGGAGCGCGGATTCAAGACGGTAGAACAATCCAAGTCGAACGGACGATTGAACTCGCGGTTCACTCTTCATCCGCCATCCGGGATCCGGCTTCACTCTTCGTCCTCAGTTCCCTTGAGGTCAAGCTCTTGCAGACCCATTTCCTTCGCCACGGCGGAAAGCTGTTGCTGGACCTCGAACATCCCGGCGGGTCGACGCTCGGGACTGTATTCCAGGCATGCGAGGATCAATTCGTTGAGCGTCTTCGGAATCTTCGGGTTGACCTTAACTGGCGAGACGAGGTTCCTTGCGCCCCCCTCGCCGGGTTTAGGAAGCCCTTGGTTCGCGAAACGCCCGGTGAACATTCGGTACATCGTGGCACCGAAGTTGTAAATATCGGTCCGGGCGTCAACAATCTTCTCCGTGACTTGCTCCGGTGCGACGAACTGCGGAGTCCCGCCGGCCCGATTGGTGTCCTTCCCGCGGATCCAACAGGTGCCGAAATCGATCAGCTTCACCTGACCCGTCTTCGAGAGCATGATGTTCGAGGGCTTCAAATCACCGTGAAACACACCTCGACGGTGCATGTGCGAGATCGCCGAACCCACCTGGCAGAAGATCAGGACGAGCTGCCCCATCTCGGGCGCCTCGATCTCGTCGAGAGTCTTACCCTCGACGAACTCCATCAGAAGCTCGACCCCGGTCACCTTGAACCACGACCGCTTCAATCGCATGTCGTAGATCCGGGCGATCGCCGGGTGCTTCAGTTTCTGTGCGGCCTCGTACTCCACCTTCGCCTGTTCGAGATAGATGTCGTCTTCGGGATCCTGCTTCTTCACGACCTTCAAGGCATAACGCTTGCCGCCTGAGGTTTTGTCGCTGATCTGCAAGATCGTGCTGCCCGCCCCCGTGCCCAGGGTGCTGACGACCCGGTAACTCATGCCGGAGAAACTGGGGGTGCTCGACGCGTTCGCCATGAATTTCCTCGATCGATCGGGCGGAGAACAGAGAGCCGCAGGGTCTTCTCGCAGTCGAAATCGTTCAAGCATGTCCGGAAGTCGCGAGCCACCTTGGTCGGATCGCACCAAGAAGCAACGTCGCGACGGATCTGGACAGGAGGGTTACACTGAGGAGACGAGACGAAGTCGCGAGCGGACCCGAAAATCACCGTTCGACGCGATTCATTATTTCTCGCTCACGAACTTATCTCAACCGGTTCGTGTCGGCAATGCCCTGACCGCGAGGTCCGGACATCCGGGCACCTCCCCGACCCTTCCGATCGAGAGGCAGCGCACATGACGGAGCCTTCCCGTCCCCCCGTGACACCGCTGGGTCAGGCCCTCGGCCGCATCCCCAGTGGTCTCTATATCCTCACCGTCGCCTTCGAAGGTCGAGCGACCGGAATGCTTGCGAGCTGGGTTCAACAGGCGGGATTCGAACCCCCGATGCTCACCGTCGCCATCGCCAAACATCGGTACGTGGGAGACTGGGTGATCAATTCCGGGAGGTTCACGCTCAATCAGCTTCCCTCCGGTAGTAAGGCCCTAATCCGCCACTTCGGCCGCGGATTCGAGCCGGAAGCCGCCGCCTTCGAGGGGCTGAGGTTGCTCGATGTCCCGAGCTCCGCACCCGTACTCTCGGGAGCGGTCGCTTACCTCGACGCAGAGGTCGCCGGAGAACTTGCTTCCGGCGACCATCGGATCGTCATGGCAAGGGTCGTCGGAGGCGACGTCCTGGACGCCGGCGCGGAACCGATCGTCCATGTGAGGCACAACGGTTTTCATTACTGAAACCGCGGTGCTTCGTTTTCAGCGGGAGTGCGAGGAACCCGCCGAGCCGTTTTCGTCGTGGCCCAACTCGCGACGGGAGCCTCGCACTTCCGAATGTGAAGTCCGCACTGAGGTTTGGTCTGTTATTCTTACTTCACGTCCATGAGCTCAATCTCGAAATGGAGAGTCGCGTTGGGGGGGATTTGCCCTTTCCCGAGCGCCCCGTAGCCTGACGCGGGGGGGATCGTCAGCTTGCGAACTTCCCCGATGTGCATTCCGGGCACGGCTTCATCCCACCCTTTGATCACTTTCTCAGCACCGATCATGAACGAGAGCGGCGGCTTACCGGGAGCTCGTGAACTGTCGAACTTGCGACCGTCGTCGAGTGTTCCGACGTAGTGTAGCTTCGCGGTCTGGCCGACCTTGGCGATGGCCCCGGTCCCTTCTTTGATCGTCGTGTATTCCACTCCCGAACCCGTCTTCTTGACCTCGTCCTTGGCTGTGGGAAGCGCGAGCGGGATGTCAGGCATTTGAGGTTTCGCGGTGGATGAGGATTTCGGTGCGGACTCCCCGAGTGCCTCGGCCCCCTCGTCCTTGGTCTGCTCGCGAAGGAGGGCCGTGGAATCGATCCCCGGAGGCGCGGACGGCAACACGGCTTCGGGGTCGGTGCATCCTCCGCCGAACACGGCGGCCGCCGCGACTAATCCCAGGCCCCAGCACATCGACGGTTTCGACACGATTCACCCTCCACGCCCGGACGGGCGTTGAATTGCGACGGACACGAATGAAATCAATGGATGGAAATCATGAAGAGGTTGCGGTAGAGACCGCGCTCCCTCCGCACGGTTGATTATGACAACGGAATGGGGGTCATCACCAGTCCACGCTTTCCGAGAAGGGGAAAACGCGAGGGGAGTCAGTACATCCGGATCAAGGTGACGGCGATCCGGCCCCCGAAACAGACGTCGATGTCGGACCCGGTGATCCGGGCGCGTTCCTGGTAATTGCCGCAATAGTGCGCCTCGGAGTCGTCGTTCTCGAACCGATAATCGAGGGGCAGGGGGGAAGGGTCGAGCGGGCAGAAGACGACCTCGGGCGCGACGACTTCGGGGCCGGGGTGCGGGAGGTTCACGTTCCAGAACGTCCCGGGTTCCCACGGACGTTCGATCAATTCGCCGATGACTCGTGCCGCCCAAACGGCCGCCCGGGTCCAGTCGATCGGCTTCCCTTTGGCTTTATAATGAGAAATCGCGATCCCCGGACGTCCGCTCAAGACCCCTTCGCGGACCGCCGCGACGGTCCCCGAGTGGAAGACGTCGGCTCCCAGATTCCCCCCCTCATTGATCCCCGAAACGACCCAGTCGAAATTCGGTTCAAGGAGACTGAGCGCGATCCGGACGCAGTCGGCCGGAGAACCCTTCACGGCCGCACCGCCGTCGGAATGCCGGTTGATCCGGATCGGCCCGTGGGTCGTCACTGTGTGCGAACATCCCGAATAGTGTGAGAACGGGGCCACGATTTTCCGCCTGCCGAGTCTGGCCGTCGCCTCGTAGAGTCCTCTCAGACCGGGGGCGTCGATGCCGTCGTCATTGGTCAGAAGCAGCACTCGGTGTTTGGCAGGCATTACAGGATCGTGCCCCACGGTCGAGGTTCCGTTTTTCGAATTATCGCCGGCTCTTCCGGGATTCTGGGCGTTTGACCCCCCTTGAGGGTCAATGACCAATGGCCGATGGACGATTTAGCGGGTTTTGTCGGCCCTTGGACATCGGTCATCAATCATTTTCGGTTCAGATCACCCAGCCGCCCGGAACATCGGAAGAGCCTTGTCGCCATTGGGTCAAACCCGAAGGAATTCCGCATAGGTGCTCCGAACTTGGAGCCTTCGGCGACCCGCCTGGATGATGTAAGACCATTGCGGGCAAACGCTTTCGACGATGCTGCCGCGGCCCTTTCGAGGGAAATCAAGATCGGAGTTGAACTTGGGAGGGTCGGCGGTTAAGATACCTCCGTCGGTGATATCCACGCAAACACTTTGCGGTCGGTGCCGTCGGATTGCCGAACACGCGTGCCCGGGGTGTCGTGGATCAGTGAGGGGGATTAGCTCAGTTGGGAGAGCGCTTGCATGGCATGCAAGAGGTCAGGGGTTCAAGTCCCCTATCCTCCACTCGCGTCGTCAGGTTGTTCATGACCTGCCAATTTCAGTTCTCCGTGTCGGCCCATCGATCCTCTTGATCGTACTCCCGTGTCTCGCCGATGGCCGGGTTTAGGGCCTCATGTGGGCGGTTCGCCCTTAGACAAATTGAGGCCCAATCTATCATGGGGGACAAGGTGTCCGAATCTCCGGTTCGAATTATCGGGAGTCGGGAACTCCATCAGAATCTCCCCGGGATTCTCCGCGAACTCGAGAACGGGAAAGTCCGCTATGTCCTCACCGTACACGGCAAGCCGAGGGCCGTATTGGTCGGGGCGGAACCTTATTTGAACATGGTGCTGGAAGGCAAAGGGCCGAGCGAAGCCCTAGTCGGCCTTCAACTCAGCGCCCTGCTTGGGAGCAATCTCAACAACATGCCGATCGAGGATCTCGAAAGGGCCCTCGATGGAAAGCCGCACTGACGCGAACCGCATCGACCCAAAAACATGATCCACGAGACAAGCCCCGCGAGATCTCCGCGGGGCTTGTTTCATTTCAAATCGCGACCGAGGACGGGGAATTCCCTTTCGTCACTTACTCAGCAACCTTGGTCTTGCCAGCCGCTTCGAGTCCGCCTGCCGCCACTCGCGTCATCGGGGGCATATCTTTCCGCCCTCGGTTCCGGAAAATCTCGATCACGGCCGGAAGGACGGAGATCGCCACGATCGCAATGATCACAAGCTCAAAATTCTTGCGCACGAATTCGAGGTTTCCGAAGAACCAGCCCGCAAGCAGGCAGAGCAGCACCCAGGCCACGCCTCCCACGACGTTGTACACCGCGAATTTGAAGTAGTTCATCCTGCCGATGCCGGCGACGAACGGAGCGAACGTGCGGATGATGGGGATGAACCGGGCCAGGATGATGGTCTTGGCCCCGTAACGCTCGTAGAACTCGTGCGCCTCGGTCAGGTGCCGCTTGTTTAGAAGCTTCGATTTTTCGCTCGAGAACACGGCCGGGCCGAGGTAATAACCGATCGAGTAGTTGACCGCGTCGCCGAGAATCGCCGCGATGATCAACAGAACGGCGGTGAGTGCGAGATTCAGCGGAGAATCCGGGTGCGCAGCGACCGCCCCGACGGCGAAAAGGAGGGAATCGCCGGGCAGGAAAGGGATCAGGACGAGACCCGTCTCGGCAAAGATGATCGCGAAGAGAATCAGGTACAGCCAGCTCCCGAACGACTGGGCGAGCGAATTGACCTGATCGGGCCCGAAATGACGGATCGTGTCCAGCGCCTGCCGAAAGAGTTCCATCCGGGATGCCTCGGGTCGTGTCGTTGCGAATCGTGGAGGAAACTCAATCGCCGATGTCGCGGATCGACGCGGATGAAATCAGAGAGAAAATGCCGAAATTAGAAAGTTGAACACCAATGCATCATTCATCGCCTTCGTTCCTCTTCCCTCGGCGTCGGCTTCGGATGAGTTCTTCGATTTCCATGACCGAAATCCTCAACCGGGTTTGACCGCCGCGGTCTTCGTGGCGCCGCCGGCCTGCCGAGGGCGCACGGGGAGGCGGACGTTGCGGATTCCCGCCGAGTCGCAGGCGGAAAGGACGTCAGCGAGGTCCTGGTAGTTCAGGGTCGAGTCACCTCGAATCACGACGCCTTGCTCGGCGTAGCGGTCGCGGGCGTCCCGGAGGACTGAAGCCAGACCATCAAGATCATAGATCGTTTCGCCGATCGAGACGACTCCCGGTTTCACGATCGTGAGGGAGAGGTCGTCGGGGGCTGCCGTCAGGGGTGCTGCGTCGGCGACCTGCGGCACGTTCACGACGAACTGGTTTTCGTCCCAATCGTAGAGCCGCGTCGCCGCCATGAAAAAGACGAGGAGGCAGAGCACGACGTCCACCATGGGGGTCATGTTGATCTGAGGCAACTCATCGACCTGGTGACGGTCCAAGAGCATCGACGGCGGCCCTCCGGGGCGGGATTGAAATCCTTTGTGGGATCGACATCATTCCGGCGGGGGGTTATTCGCGGTTGAGCCGGGATTCATGCCGGGGATGATCGCCGGGCGCGGCGAAGTTGGGCCTGCGTTCGGTCGCCATCGGCCGGGTCGCCTCGGCGGAGACCAGGTCAATCACCTTCTTTGCGTTGTCGTCAAGCTCGCGGACAAGCACATCGACCTTGTTCAGCAGATAGTAGTACGCGACCACCGACACGACCGCGATCGCCAGGCCCATCGCGGTCGCGACGAGTGCCAGGCTGATCCCGTGTGCGAGCGCCTCGCCTTTGGCAGTGCCGACACGTCCGCCGAGGGCGTCGAAGGACTGGATCATGCCGACGACCGTACCGAGCAATCCCAGAAGTGGCGCGAGGGTCGCCGTACCGTTCAAAACGCGGATATTCCGCTTGAGGTCGACAACCTCACCGGCCGAATCGTAGCCGATCGCCTGGCGGATCGCCGCCGCGGGCTGACCCCAGTAGCCGACGACTTGTGCAAAGATCCGGGCCACTGCGCTTTCGTTCGCTTTGCAAAGTTCCACCGCGCGATCACGGTCGAGCTTGCCGCTTGCGAGCCGATCGAGGAACCGGCTGACGAAATCCCGAGGGATCACCCGTTCCCGACGCAAGGCGACCAGACGCTCAAGGGCAAACCCGAGCGCCACGACCGAACAGAGCAAGAGCGGCCAGAGCATCGGGTTGGCTTCGGCGAAAAGTCGAACGACGCTCTTGCGGCCGATCGACGCGCCTTCGCCCGGGATGCCGTTCGAGGGGTTTGCCGGGCGCGATTTTTTCGTGGCGACCGGCTTGGGCGGTGCCGAGGCGCTGGAGTCGGCTTCTTTCGAGGGCGTATCCGTGACGGGAGCGTCGGAACCCTGGGCGAGCCCGAGTGAGACGGCTCCGATGGCGATCAGGAGGGTCAGGACGAGCCGGATCGGCGAGATCGAAAGACGGCGGGGGCTGGCCATCAAAGGGAACCTCCGTGGTGCCGCCGACCGGCCGCGGTCCCGGCGGGTCCATCCTCGTCGTGCGGCGGGCGAATGCCATCAGCGCTCGCGCACGGCGCGAACAAACCGTTTCGGAACGACCTGAGATTCTAACCAGCGTGGGGTTTCTGTCAATTCATTCCGAATTCGACGTAATGACGTGGCGGAAGAAAGTCAATCGGTCGAGTCGCGGAGGGGTAGCGACTCGACCTCCTCCGCGACTCGATCGGTTCGATTCCCAATCATTCCGGAGTGTCCAGATTCGCCGGCAACTCCGCCGCCCCGCTGTCTTCAAGGCGAACCAGAACGTTCCCGGCCATCAAGTTGCCGATCGGACCGTCGAACCGCCATTCGTCGGCCTCGTTGACGAACTGGTAGACCGGACCTGTCCTGTTCGTCGGGCAGAGCCAGACGTTCGGCCCTGACTTCCAGACCTTGAAGTTCTTGTGAATGTTTCGCGGAAGCCCCACAATCCCTCCTTCTCCCGCGGCTTTCAAGGGATGGCCGGCTCTGTACCGCGACGAACAGAGCGCATTTGCCGCCTCGACGTCCGCGGCATTGGCAGCCGCGAGCAACCGGACGTAGGAACGCACTGCCCCGCGGGTCGATGCCGTCGAGACGGCCATCGCCGTGAGTGTCGTAAGACCCACAACGACCACCGCCGCTCCGATCCAATAAGGCTGCCGGCGTTTCAAGCCGATCATCGGGTGATCCTTGATTTGAGGTCGTCGCGAAGCCGTTCGATCACGGAGTCGGCCTTCGCTTCGGCGACAATCTGTTGGATCACCGTTTTGATCCCGCGCGGTCCCCACTGGCAGCCTTGCCTCAGATAGGTTTTGGTTGCGTGACCCTGGACATACGTGGTCGTCGCCGCCGAAGCCCCGAGTGCCACTCCGATCGCGCCGTAGCCGAGTGCCGTCAACGGCAATGCGAGCCCCCCGCTCATCACGGAAAGTCCCGCGAGCGACGATTTGACACCGCTCGCCAGCAAGCGTGTGGCGACCTCGACCATCCCCATCGCCCCGAGGGCCACCATCATCTCGCGCACGAGCCCGATCGCCGTTTTCTTGGTCAAGGGAATCCCGTAAACGCGGCTCAGCGCGATGATCATGCCGACATCGACGGCAAGCCCCCCGGCCATATCCGCGACCGGGATCGGATTGAGGCCGACGGCCGCCCCTTTTGCCATTGCGAAGTTCCAGATCAAGCGGTTCGCGGCGTCCTCGCGAATCCGGAGCTTATGAGCGATGATCTCTTCATGAAGGTCGCCCGCGATCAGGAGCGTGTTGAGGGCGACGAGAGCCTTCCCTTCGCGTTCCAGGACGTCGAGGATTCGCATCCGCAGCGATTCGATGACCGGGGCGGGGCGTTCCCACTGGATGCTCATCGTCCCGTCGGGGTTCTGGATCTTGACTTTGAAGGGGTCGGGCTTGGCGGCCGTCATCACGACGTCATCGGGACGAATCAGGTCGCGAACGCGTTCGTCCTTGATCTTGGAATAGATCTGGTCGCGGTCGGCGTCGGGGTAGCGGTCGATCTGGTTGAAGACGAGGATGATCGGCTTCTGGAGCGAACGAAGTTGGCTGAGGGCTTCGATCTCGACGCGCTGAAGGTCGCTGGAAACGACGAAAAGCAGTAAGTCCGCGTGGCGCGAAACCTCCTTCGCGAGGGTCTCACGGGCCTCCCCGCCGACCTCGTCAATGCCGGGAGTGTCGACCAGGATGAGTTTGGCCCCGCCCAGGCCCGGACGCTCGGGTTCGACTTGCTCCCACTTCTGCGCCGTTTTCACGACCGTCGTGCCGTGGGTCGTTCCGGTCTTAAAGACCTGTTGACCCAGCAATGCGTTAAGGACCGACGATTTGCCCCGGCTGACCATGCCGAACGCGGCGATCTCGACGGTGGAATCGTCGAGCTTCTTGGTCAGGTCGCGAAGCTGCTGAAGCTCCCCGGCCATCGCCTGCTCTTCCCGGGGAGAGAGCTTGAGGCCGCTGAGAGTTTCCTCAAGGCTTTCCCGAGCCTTGGCGACGAGGTCGGACTCGCCCTGTCTTTCGAGTTCTTCGAACATGGCCTTCATGGTCGCATCATCGGGAGAGAACGGAGTGTATTCAGACGGGTCGTATTCGGACATGGTCGTCAATCACTCCCCGCGCCTTGGGCGCGTCGGATGGCGGATTCGCACCAGGCGGCGGTCCGGAACAAGTCGTCTTCCCACTCAAATCGGAACGGCCCCGTGAGTTGAATGGAAAGCGGGAGGCCTTCGCGGGAAAGTCCGACCGGGAGCGCTATCACAGGTAACCCGAAATAGCTCCACGGTGAATTCATGCAGGGGTTCCCGGTCGTGCCCGAGTCGGGCGCGGGGCCGATGGTCGCGGGCGTCAGGATCGCGTGAGTCTCTCCGATCAACGATTCCACGACACAACTCCTTCGATCCGCGATCACCTCTCGTTCGCGGGCGTATTCCGTGACTTTCTGGGCCAGGCCCTCCTCGATCAGACTTTTGATGTGAGGCGCGTATCCGGAGGAGTCATCGCGGAAAAGCGACTCGTGAACCACTGCCGCCTGGACGGCCATGATTAGTCGGTGTTGTCGCACGATTCCTTCAAAATCAAAGTCGGGGTCGTCGACCTCGGCAACGTCAGCACCGGCCTCCGCGAGGATTTTCGTGGCACGATCGGTCGCGTCGAGCGATTCGAGGTCCGCTCGCCGATCAAAGAATCCTCGGAGCCTTACGAGTTTCAGAACGGAGCGGCTCGACTCCTCAAGAGGTTCCAAACGGTCGATGAGCCCCAGTTGTTCGCTGAGCGTGGGAATATCCCCTAGCTCTTTTTTCAACGCGGATCGCATGGGAGAACTCATCTGAACACAAGCGGCAACCCGCGCAACATCACGCGCGGTTCTCGCGAAGATTCCCAGATGATCAAGGGTGATCGCGAAGGGGTGAATTCCCGTCATAAGCTGGTCTTCGTGTTTAAATTTGTAACCCACCACCCCGCAAAACGAAGCGGGCCTTATCACCGAACCACCCGTCTGCGTCCCCAGCGCCGCGAGGCACATTCCGGTCGCAACGGCCGCCGCTGACCCGCTCGACGAACCTCCCGGCGTTCGCTCCAGGTTCCACGGGTTTCGCGTCACCGCCGGGTCGATCCAGGCGAATTGTGTCGTGACGGTTTTCCCAAGAATGACCGCGCCGGAATCTCGAAGCGAATTGACGGCCCTCGCGTCTTTCTCGGCGACCCGATTTCGCCACGGTTCGAATCCGCAGGCCGTCGGCAGACCCTTCACATCGATAATATCTTTGATGCCGATCGGAATGCCGTGAAGCGGCCCCCGGCACTTCCCACATGCGAGTTCCTCGTCAAGCAGGCGGGCCTGTCCCAAAGCCCCCTCGCGGTCGATCACGACCCACGCCTTGACCTTCGACTCCCATTCCTCGATCCGTTTGAGACATTTCTGAAGAACCGCAACGCATGAAGCCTTCCCCGCGCGAAGCGCCTCGCCAACGCCTTCGATCGTCTCGGAGCGGTCAGGGAAGATGGTTAACATGTCAAGAGTCGCCTTCTTCTCGCAGGCGTCCCACAAGGTCGGTATTGACCCAGTTCATAAATTCTCGTCGCAACGCAAATTCATTCGAGAGGTCGGTCCGAGTCATCCAGAAAGTGAACTCGGCCACATCGACGAACGGGAGGAGCGCGCTCGACGGGGTGACGTGATACTCCCGGTCTGCCCCGAGGGTCAGAATTTGTAGTTCCTGGTCTTGAATGAGCCAGACTTCCTTGACGCCAAAGCCTGCATGAACTTTCAGAGCGTCTTCGACGGGGCGAGTCGCAACGACCTCGATGACGAGATCCGGAGGAGGATCTTCACCCATCTTGATCTTCTCACGACAATTCATTTCCTCAAGGTGAGTGAGATAATAGCAAGAGTCAGGTTCGGTCCCTTTTTTCTTGCGCTTGCCTTCTTTTAAGGTCAGTTCACCGTAGGCTTGGAACGGGATTTCGAGAAGGAGAAAAGCGAGTTCGAGGAGCCCGGCGAGTCTGCATTTCGACCACTCGTGGTATGCTCCAGGCGACACGATCGTCAGCCTCCCTTGACAATAGGTGTACCTCGGCCTGGATCGTTCCCCGCGTGCTTTGAGGAGCCGTAAATAGGCTCCCCAAGTCGCCGGGATCTGTTGCCATATGTCTTCACCTACCTGTTTTTTTGTCATCGACATGAAGTTGATACCTGTTTTTACGATGTTACGTAAGAAATCACGCGATCGAGACGTGACGACTCATCCCGCCGTCCCGCCGTCTCGATGCCGTGGAAGTAGCTCCTGAGCGACCCAATCGCGGAACAATCGTCGGAACTCCATCTCGTTCGGCAAGTCGTCGCGGTAAATCCAGGGTGTCAACTCCGTCGCAGACAAAAAGGACAGGAGACGACTTTTCGCCGACCTCGCGTACGTCCTCTTTTCCCCGAGCACCATGATCGCCAATTCGGATCGTTTGCAAACCCAGACTTCGCGAACTCCAAGAATGCGGTAGGCGGCAAGGGCGTCCTTAACCGGGTGCGAGATGGCGACTTCCACCGCCAGGTCGGGTGAAGGATCGACACTCATCACCAGGTCGTCTTTCCCTCGAAGCTTTTCGATATTGGTGAGGTAATAGCATTCATCCGGCTCGATCCCGGTTCGCGGCTTGATTGATTTAAGGAGGGTCGTCGATCCGGCAGGCATGAAGGGAATGGACAAAGATAAAAGGATTTCCTCAATCATCCATGCAAGGCGTTTCTTGAGAAAGTCGTGTGAAAAACCGGGAGACACGATCGTCAGCCTCCCCTTGACGTAGATGTAATGAGGAAATTGTCGTTCACCACGATCTTTGAGTAGTTTGAGATAGGTCTCCCAGGCTGACGGGAAATGCACCCAGCGATCCCGACTCATTCTCTTGACCGTGGTCGCCATCAAACCCCCTCCTTCTTCGCGGCCGCGGGCTCTTTAATCTTGATCGCTTTGCTGATCACCTTGTCGATCGCCTGCTTGGCGAATTCCTGGAGGAACTCGGTCCGGCTGTTGAGGTCGAACTGGCGGACGAGCGCGGCTTGCATCCCGCCGTCTCCCCAGTTCTGGCCACGGGAGAAATACTCGCGAAACGTCAAACCCGAAATGTGCGTCAGATAGGCCATCGAGACGCACTGGACCGCTCCTCCCGCCGCGTACCCGACCAGCGACGACTTGAAAAGTCCCGCGATCAGCGACGTGGCCGCCTCCACCATTCCCAGCTTCAAGAGCATCTGAATCATCTGACCGCCGACCATCTTGATGTGCCCGGAGGAGATCTCGACCCCGTAAACGCCGGCGATCTCGCTGATCATCTGAAATTGCACCGCCCCGGTGGCCATTAGGTCGAGCGCGGGGATCGGGTTTGTGAACACTGTCGCCGCCGTGATCCACTGGAACTTGTCCACGACCGCTTTTGCACGCTGGTCACGCTCCCGGGCAAGCTTTTCCCGGGCCTTATTGGCGATCAGATGGGCTCGCAAGAGCAGATTGCCTGCTCGAAGTTCATCGCCTTCCGCCGAGAGGACGTCCTCGATCCGATCCTGTAAGGCGTCGATGTCGGGGGGTTCGGATTCGAGTACGGTCTCGAAGGTTCCGTCGGGATTCTTTACCTTGATCACCGTCGGGCGTGGTGACGCCGAGACCGCGATCACGTCACGAGGTGCGATCACACCCTTCAAACGCTCGCGGAGCTTGTCGAGGATCGCGTCTCGGTCCTCGTCGATGAAGCGATCCTTCTTGTTGAGGATCACGATCGACCGCTTGCCCTGCCGCGCCAGGGCGACCAAGGGGTCGAACTCCGAGCGGATCAGGTCGTGGTCGACGACGAAGAGGAGGAGGTCGGCTTTCGTGGCAAGCTCGCGCGCTTCGCGCTCGCGTTCCGCCCCGCCTCGGCCGATTTCGGAGAGGCCGGGGGTGTCGGTGAGGATCACGGTGCCATCGACGCCTTCCAGGGTCTGGGTGTGAGTTTCGCCGTGCTTCGTCGTCCCCATGATGGGATTGGTCTGCCCGACGTGCTCGCCGATCAGCGCGTTGATCAGCGAGGTTTTCCCCGCCGACCCGGTCCCGAACACGACGACGTGAAACCGGCGGTTCTGCTTATCAGCGCGGATGGCGGCGATCTCGCGGCCGAGATCTGCGCGCGCCTCCCTGTCCTTGAGTTGGCCGATCACGACCTCGGCCTTCTCGGTCTGGACGTCGGCCGCGTTCACGACGTCTTCCGGTGCCTGGGCGGGCGGGCGCTCGCCACGGCCGAGCTTCCAGAAAAAACGAGAGGCGGCCAGGGCCGAAACCACGGCCGTCAGGCCGATGATCCCCACGAAGGCGAACGCCATCGCGGGGGAGTATTCCCGCACGAGGTCGTGAAAACTCACGACCTCCTTGATCAGCCACGCCGTCGAGGCGATCGCGAGAGTCAACAGCACGAGCGGAAGAAAGAGACGTGATGGACGCGACACGGCGATCGACCCTTTTTTCGCGATGGAACGTCTTCGGAGACCGACCCGCGAGATTCTGAAGCCCCAAACCGATTCCCGCACACATGTGCCGCGACTGACGTGCCAACATTGTAGCGGAAGAGTTGCGAGCGGTCGCGGGTCTGAGCGAGCGTTTCAGGAGGGTTGCAAAGTCCGCCATCAACCCTTCACCCCCCGGGAGAAGGTGCCGCGAAGCGGCGGATAAGGGGTTTCTTGCTTTAGGTCGAGACCAGGGACCCTCATCCGGCTTTCAGCCACCTTCTCCCCGGGGGGAGAAGGACAGGCTTTGCAATCCTCCTACCGGGCGTCGGTTTTGGTCGAGCGCAAAGAAAAGGGGG
>JAYUFP010000806.1:0-10741 GCA_043738665.1 Isosphaeraceae bacterium | reverse complement strand
GCCCGGAGCCATCGGTTTTCCGGACTGGTTTTGCTCGCCAGGGACGCGGTAGAAGCTGGAAGTCGCTCCCGAAGGAGCCGCGGCGCGTTCGGCGAGCTTCATCTCCTGCTTCCTCCCGCGCTGTTCCACGCCTTGACTGCCGGTCACAACCTCAAGCTCTCGGAGGGAGCGGCCCGCACGGAGACGGTTATCAGCGCTCGCGTGAAGCCCAACGTTCTCATCGGCCAGGAACGACGTATAGGGCGTCAGAATCCCGTATTTCATGCTGAGCGAAACCAGTTCATCGACGAGTTCCTTGTTCTGGCCGTGGAGGTCGATCTGGTCGATGAGGTCGCCGACGCGACGGGTCGCCCAGATTTTCTCGACGAAGTCGCTCGAAGTGCCTCGCCCCGTCGAAGCCAGTTCCGCCGGGAATTCAAAGCTCCGACGTTCGCCGCCGACCTTGCCCGAGAGTCTCACGGTCGTCCTCCCCGAGTCGCGATACCGTCCCACGACGACCAGTTGCCCGCCGTCGAACAAGTCGGGGATATCGCGAGGGTAGGTTCGGTTGACGTCGGTCCCGGAAACCTCGATGCGGATGTCGTTGAGGGCAGGGGCCGTGAGCTTAGCGTAATAGCGTCCGACCTTGGCCTCGATATCCTCGTCGGGCTTGACGTATTCACTCGTCCCGCTGTTGCCTGCGCTCAGGCGGTCGAGCAGTCGGGCATTGACGTCATAACCGACCCCGAAGACGAACAGCCGGGCGCGGTTCCGGTTCGCCGATCGGGCGTGCTCGGCGATCGCCGTTTCCTTGGTCTCACCGGCCGTCGGCAGACCGTCGGTGAGAAAAAGGACGTAGCTCGGCCGCGAATCGTCCTGAACCATGTCCAGGGCCGACTTCAAGGCCCCGTCGATGTTCGTACTGCCCCCTTCGCGGATATTCCCCACGAACCGCTCAGCGTCTTCCCGCGATTTGGAGGTGTAGCGCTGAAGCTCGGGCTTGAAGGATTCGACCCGGTCGTCGTACGCGATGATGTTAAACGTGTCGTCCTCGCGCAGGTTGCCGAGCACGAACTTGAGGGCGTTGCGAGCCTGTTCGATCTTTTTGCCGGCCATCGATCCGGAGCGGTCGAGGACGAAGATGACTGTCTTGGGCTGACGCTTCGAGTCGGCGGCCTTCACCTCGGGGCTCGCCAAGAGCATGAAGTAGCCGTCTTCGGACGAATGCGGCTTGTAGCTGAGCACCGAAGCACCGAGTGACCCTTCGGAGAGCGAGTAGATCAGGCGGAAATCGGCGGTCGGAATCGTGTCGCGCTGTTCGTATCGGACCCGGACGTCCCTGTCGCCACTCCGGTCGATCCTGGCGTCGTAGGTGGGGCTGTAGACCGATTTGATTGGGTCGCGGCTTTCGATGTGGACCGACAACGAGAGCTTCCGGATCGGCTTGGCGGTCATCTTCTGGGTGCCGAGCGGATAAGCGAACTCGACCACGTCGCGGTCACGTTTGCAGACTTGGGTGTACCGCATCGTGACCTTGCGGTCGGCCCCGGGGGGGATCGGGAAGACGCTCGTCTTGTAGAGGCCTCGGCCCATGTATTCGAGCAGGGCCGGGTCGCGCCTCGAACGGACGATCTCCTCGTAGATTCGTCGGGCTTCGTCCTTCGACATCAAGCGTCCGGGAAGTTCCTTGCCGTCGACCAAGAGCACGAAATTCTGGACCGCCCCGTCTTCCGGGAGGGGGAAGAGGTACTCGGATTCGAGCTGGAACGAACCGGGGTTGTGAAACGTCTGGGAGACCTGGACGTCGGCCACCTGGTCACGGATGCGGGCGTCGAGCGAGACTTCCTTGACGTCAAACGAACGGGCGATCGGGACGTTGACCCGGCGGTCGACGATGAATCCTTGCGACCAGACCGGCCGCGCCGGCCCTAACGCCAGAAGCGCGGCCAGAACGAACCATTGACGACGTGGAATGGCCATGACGGACTCCTTTGGAGCGACGGAGAGAACGCCTCATCTGAGGTGTTGACGTTCCGCTCGGCGGTTTATTAGACGCGACCCCCGAAAATCCGTTCCGGATCGGGGTGTGTCGGGGTCCGAGATGACAAGGTGAGGCGTAAGTCGCATTGGAGCAGGAAACTCGAATCGATCTCCGGCCGTCGCCTCATACCGTCGGCAGCGGCGAGTTAAAATGAGGATCGCCCTCGGGATTGACCGGGGCAAGCCTTTTTGTCGACGAGGGAGCCCGCCCATGCGACTGCCAAGTTTCGGCGTCCGGACGCTCATGATCGCCGTGGGTGTCGTGGCGTTGCTCATCTGGGGTGCGATGATGGGGACACGATCGTACGTCTATTACAGGCTCGCGAGGGACTACGGCACATACGAGCGGCAATGGCGGGAAATGGCCGTGAGGGATCGGGATCGCGGGATTCCTAGGAGCATCGCGGTGAAATGGGGTCCGCGGATCGCCGAATTCTACGCGCCGCTGGCCCGGAAGTATCGCCGAGCTATGTGGCACCCTTGGGTGCCAGTCGCACCCGACCCCCCCGCACCCGTTTATGGGCCGTGAGTCGCATTGGAACAGTAAACCGGATCGCCTTTGATCTCACCGCGCCGATAGCCAGGGCTTGGCCATCGGGATATTCCGACCGGTCGGCCAGTACGGGTTCCTGCCGTTGACGTAACCCCCCCGGAACCGGATCAGGTCCGCCCCCGTCCGGCCATAATGCCGCCCCGCGGGCCGGTTCACGAAGTCACGGGGTTGCTGAACATCATTCCGCGGAGGAAAGTAAACGGGAGCAAGGGCAGGCGTGTAAACGACCTGGGCATCGGCGGCATGGGGGAAACCCCAGAAGGCCGCGACGGCGGCCGCACCGAGGAGTGGCCGGGAAATTCGGTAAGATTTCATGGCGAGAACCCCAATACCCAGTGGAGTGGTGGCGGACGGAACTGTATTATAGGCTAAAGACATAATGTCTGAGGAGTGTTCGCGTTCGTGAACACTTGGCCGGAACGGGTGTTAGGGCTTTGCGTCGTGGCGGCCGTCGCGTGACAATAAGTGCGTGGTCGCAACGAAGATCCTGGCAAGACTCGGGAGCCGACGGATTTTCGGCGGGTCGGGCGGGTGTTCGCGGTCGGCCACTGGAGGATGCGTCGTGAGCGACGGCCTGAAGCGGGTTTTCGGAATCGACCTCGGGACGACCTACTCGGCGATCGCCTACGTGGACGAGCACGGAAAGCCCGTGATCGTCCCCAACCAGGAGAGCGAGCGAATCACGCCGTCGGTCGTGCTGTTCGACAATGAAAACGTGATTGTCGGCAACACGGCGAAGGAGTCGGCAAAGGTCGAGCCGCACCGGGTCGTGTCACGAGTGAAGCAGCACATGGGCGACCCGCATTTCGTCTTCGAGTACGAAGGCCAGGCGTACAGCCCCGAAGACATCTCATCGTTTATCCTGAGAAAGGTCGTCGGCGACGCCGCGATCGCGCTCGGGGGCGATCCGATCACCGACGTCGTCATCACCTGCCCGGCCTATTTCGGAACCGCCGAACGCGAGGCCACGGCGAACGCCGGCAGGCTCGCCGGTCTCAACGTCCGCGCCATCCTCAACGAGCCGACCGCCGCCGCCGTCGCATACGGCCTGGAGCAAGGAGACGACCAGACGGTCTTGGTGTATGACCTCGGCGGCGGCACTTTCGACGTCACGATGATCGAGATCAAGGACAGGCTGATCCGCGTCATCTGCACCGGAGGCGACCACCGCCTCGGCGGCACGCTCTGGGACGAGGCGGTGGTGATGTACCTCGCCGACCAATTCCGCTCGCGGACGGGCGAGGAATCCGACCCGCTGGATGACCCGGAAGTCCTCAACGACCTCTTCCTCCAGGCAGAGCGAGGCAAGAAGACCCTCACCCAGCGCGACAAAGCCCCGTTCCGGGTGACTCACGCCGGCAAACAGGCACGCGTCGAGCTCGAGCGCGAGACCTTCGAAGCGATCACCAAGCACCTCCTGGACCGCACGATCGAGCTGACCCGTGAGATGCTCGCCGACGCCAAAGGCAAAGGCCACGACGCCTTCGACAAGATCATCCTCGTGGGAGGCGCGACGCGGATGCCCCAGGTCCACACGCGGCTCGTCGCCGAGTTCGGGAAAGAACCGGAGGTCTTCGACCCCGACGAATCCGTCGCCAAAGGGGCCGCGCTTTACGGGCTCAAGGAATCGCTTTCCGACGAGGTGAAGGAGATCCTCTCGCCGACCGCGACGGGAGAAACGCCTTCGGCCGGGGGACTCGACCTCGACACCGTCACCGAATCGGAAGTCGCCGAGGCGCTCGACACGTTGGAAAAACAACTCGGGTTCACGCTCACCGGCCCGGTCCGCGAGCTGGTCAATACGCGGATCGTCAACGTGTTGAGCAAGAGCCTGGGCGTGGTGGCAAAGGATTCCGACGACAAGACGATCGTGGTTTACATGCTCCCGAGAAACGGCGAAGTGCCGATGGAGCGGATGACCGACTTCGGCACCGACACCCGCGATCAGGCCGGGGTCGACATTCGCGTGATGGCCGGTGAGCGCGACAGCCCCGAGATGCAAGATTGCCGGGACGTCGGCACCGCCACGTTGAACCTGCCCGGAGGGCTTCCCGCGCGGAGTCCGATCCGCGTCAAGTTCGCGATCAGCAAAGACGGGCGCCTGAGCGTGACGGCCACCGATCTGACCGGCGGCGGATCGATCGACGTCGAGTTCGAGACCGAGGCGGTGATGAACGCCGAACAGGTCGAGGAACGCTCCTCGGCGCTTCGGCTATTAACCGTCTCGTAGAGTGTCGCACCGCCGCGCCGATACAAGATCACGAGAGGCTCGATGAATGGGACTTCTGCTTCAAATTCTCGGCGTGGCGTTTTTGCTGATGATCGCGTTCGTGGTTGTGATCGCGCTGACGATCCGCTCCAAGCTGAAAGGGTTCGTGAAGGTGTTCGAAGGGTTTTCGACGGTCCTCGGCACCCCGTCGAGGATCACCCTCGTCCCCCTCGCGGCCCCGAGTTGGGAGAACCCCGAAGCCAACGCGGCAGTCGAGGAAACGCTGAAATCCTTGGGCTTCGTAAAAGCCGGAAATTACCAGGTCGAAGAAATGAAGGGCCTGGAGCTGGAGGGCTGGCAGATCCCCTCGCAATCGATCAACGCCGTCATCTACGAACGTCCCGATCAAGGCAACTGGATCGACTTTTATACGCATTTCGAGGACGGCACGCGGATCACCTACACGAATTCCAGCATCGGTGCCGGCCTTGACCCCGCGCCGGGGCATGAAATGGGTCGATTTCCAGGAATGGAGGTCCGCGAACTTTTTGAGAAATTCGTGGCCGGCCGCCCCAATAAGCCCGCCAAGACGATCTCGCGGGAGTCCTTTGCATCCGTGCTCGAGGTCGTGTACGCCAAGGAAATGGAGTGGCGCAACAGTCGAGGAGGGGCCACCCTGGAGGAGATCCGAGCGATCGGCGCGAGCACCGGCGAAGTCTACGACGACGACGCGATCGAGGCGACCCACGAACTCGCCGAACGCCAGGCCATGGAAGAACTCGACGAGACGATCCGCGAACGGTTCCTTGAGGAGACGAAGCTCTCGGCCATCGAATGGGAACGAGTCCGCGACCGGGTGATCGTGATCCACGACTCGATGAACCCCGACGCCTTCGAGGAGGCGGTCGGCGCCCGGCTCGATGACGACGAACTCGAGCGCCTGGATTTTGAATCCGACGCGCTCCCACGCGTCGCCTTCTCCGACTTCAACAAGACACTGGCGGAAGCGCGACGCTTCAAGCGATTGGGGACCGTCGCGTCACCGGTCGGTGCCGACATTTACGCGGTGCCCGAAAATTAAGCGTCCGTCGATTTCAAGGAGAAGGGATCATGGAGAAGACTTTGACTGTAGTATTCGACGGTGAAGTGTTTCGACCTGAGTCGCCCGTCGACCTGACACCCAATACAAGTTACGAAATCACGGTCCGGGAGATGCCTCCAGTCATTAAGCAGGCTTCGGTTTGGGAGGTTCTCGCCAAGTATACCGGGTCGATCGACGGACCGGAGGATTGGTCTATCGAGCACGACCACTACCTCTATGGAACACCAAAGCGCAATGAGGCGAAGCCTGAACGAGTGGCGAACGACTCTTTCTCGACACCTCCTATGTGCAAGCACTGCTAGATGGAAGAGATGGATTTCACGCTCGTGCTTGTGCGATCAGGCCGCTGGCGGAGCGCGCAGAGGAGTTTTGGATCACCGAACCCGTTCTCTTCGAAATAGGAAATGCATTAGGTTCCCGACAACGGACAGTTGCCCTGGATTTCATTAGGTCTTGTTACGTCGATGACCGATTTCGAGTTATCGCGGTGAGCAAACCTCTTTTCATCAACGCGTTGAGTCTGTACGAGGCGCATAGTGATAAGAACTGGGGAATGACCGATTGTCTCTCATTCGTGGTCATGCGTGAGAACGGCCTGACTGTCGCACTTTCCTGCGACCGACACTTCATCCAAGCGGGTTTTCGGGCACTCATGCTGGAGACGTCCTGACCGATGAGCACCTTCGTCGGGATCGACCTGGGCACCACCAACTCGGTCGTCGCGGGGCGGAACGCCTACGGCCGGCCGGAGGTGATCGCCAACCGCGACGGGGCCAATATCACGCCTTCGGTGATCTATTTCGGCTCCGACCCTCCCTCGGTCGGTCAGGAGGCCAAGGAGTGGGCCAGGCTCGGCAACGACGAGATCGCCAGCTTCTTCAAGCCGCATGTCGGCGGCAACAATTATTCGTTGCGATTTCACGGCAAGGACTACACCGCGACCGATCTCTCCGCGATCGTCCTGAAACACCTCAAGGAGGACGCGGAGGCAAAGCTCGGACAGTCCGTCGACCGCGCCGTGATCACCGTTCCCGCCTACTTCGCCGACGCCCAGCGCAAGGCGACGATCGCCGCCGGAGAGGCCGCCGGCCTGCGGGTCTTGCGAATCATCAACGAGCCGACCGCCGCCGCCCTTGCCTACGGATTGCGGAAATCGGGTGCCGACGAGACGGTCCTCATCTACGACCTCGGCGGCGGCACGTTCGACGTCACGGTCGCCAGGATCACCGCCGACGAGATCGCCGTGCTGGCGACCGCCGGAGACCACGACCTCGGCGGCAAGAACTGGGACGACCGGATCGCCACTTATCTGTCTGAAAAATTCGCGGGCGAAACCGGAGTGGACCCGCTCGATGACCCTCTCGCGCTCAACGAGATTCTCGTCCGAAGCGAGCAGGCCAAATGGGCGCTCTCGGACCGCGCATCGACCCGCGTGACCCTCCAACTCGGCTCGGAACGACGCACCTATGAATTGTCGCGGGACGAGTTCGAGAGCATGACCTTTCCATTGATGGATCGGACGCGGACCCTGACTGAAGAAGCGTTGTCCGAAGCCAAGCTCGACTGGAAGGGGCTCACCGGAGTCTTGCTCGTCGGCGGGTCGACGCGGATGCCGATGGTCCGTTCTTACGTGACGAAAATGGCCGGAGTCCCCCCCCGAGCGGGCGTGAACGTCGATGAAGTGGTGGCCCTCGGGGCGGTGATTCAGGCGTCGATGGAGGAGGGTCTGGATGCTTCCGACGCGACTCCGAAATTCACGCTCGGCGGCAAGTCGGCACCCGCTTTCCGCCTCCCCGGCGCAAGGCGAGTCGTCGATGTCATGTCGCACAGCCTGGGCGCGGTGGCCGTCAGTGAAGACGGCAGCCGGTACGTAAACGACATCGTCGTACGCCGCAACGTGCCGATCCCGGCGGAAAACGTTCGGCCTTACGTTCACGCCACGCACGCGGGAGCGAATACGAAACTTGAAGTCTATCTCACTCAGGGCGAAAGTGCCGCGCCGCTCGACTGCTCTTTCCTGGGAAAATACGTGTTTTCCGGAATTCTTCCCACGGATGCCGAGGTGACTGTCGATCTGAAGGTGTCGTACGACGCCAACGGGGTCGTCCAGGTGAAGGCAGCTCAGCGCGATACGGGGCATACGCTCGCCATGTCGGTTGAGCCGGTCCCCGACGACCTCTCGTGGTTCGGGCGTCCGCCCGATTTCACGCCGGTTCGCGCGGCCCCCGATCGCGTTTCCGTCTTCCTCCTCATCGACGTTTCGGCGAGCATGGCGGGGAACCCGCTCCTTGAAGCGCAGTCCGCTGCGCGCGCCTTTCTCGACAAGTGCGACTTCACGTACACGGAGGTCGGCCTGATCGCGTTCTCGGACCAGGTCACGCTGATGACGGCGGCCACGGACCACGTCCGTCGTCTTCAATCCGCCATCAACCGGCTCGAAGCCGACGGCACCACGAACCTTACCGACGCACTCTCGCTCGCCGGGGAACACCTGCTCAACGCCTCGCGGACACGTTACATCGTGATCCTGACCGACGGGTTTCCCGACGCCCCCGAGAGCGCCGTCGAGCAGGCCGGCACCGCCAAGGCCTTGGGCATCGAGATCGTGGCGATCGGCACGGGCACGGCGGATCTGGAATATCTCCGACGCCTTTCCAGCACCGAGGCCGGCACGATCTTCGCCCGGCAGGGGGAACTGGTGGGAACCTTCGGTCACATCGCCAGGGTCATCGCCGAAGGGGGCCGCGCCTTGCGGATGATCTCGTGAGCATGAACGCGCCCGCGAACCGAAGTTCGGCGAACTTGAAGCAGACCTACAGCCTCGCCCTCGCGGGAGCGACGGGTGCGTTGTTCGGGCTCTATTTGTACGTGGAGCTGGTCCACGCACGATCCGTCTACGCGCGAGATGCGCTGGCGGGCGTTGCGATCGGCGGGGCGGTCGGATTCTTCCTGAATGCCTCGGGGCCGTTCCGTGACGGAGCCTGGCTCAAGCTCGCCCGCGCGGCGACCTGGGGCGCGGTCGCCGGGGCGATCGGCGGGGCAGGGGGGTTGGTGCTTGGCGAGTTCGTGATCGCCTGGTTTCGCGGGGGCCTGATCGGCCGGGCCGTGTCCTGGGCGGTGCTCGGCCTGGCGATCGGGGTCAGTCAGGGGCTTGCCGAGCGTTCGCGACAGCGCCTGATCTTCGGAATTCTCGGCGGCACGATCGGCGGGGCTGTCGGCGGTTATCTCTTCGAGGCTCTCCGACTCCTCTTCGGGAACCGTTACGACATCAGCCAAGGCCTTGGAATCGTGATCCTTGGAGCGGGCTTAGGGCTTTTCCTCGCCCTCGTCGAGCAGGCACTTCGGCGCGCCTGGGTGCTCGTCCTCTCCGGGCGACAGGAAGGGCGAAGCTACTTGCTCTCCCGGCCGATCTCGGCCCTCGGGCTTGATGAACGCGCGGAGGTCGGCCTTTTCGCCGACCCGTTGATTGCCAGGAAGCACGCCGAGATCGCTTCCACATCGGCGGGTTACATCCTCCGCAACCACGCGCAGGAGGGCCGAACCCTGTTGAACGGCAAGCCCGTGAACGTCGAAACCATGCTGAAAGACGGGGATCGCTTGACCCTCGGGCAGACCCGGATCCTTTTCCGACAGCGCTGAATTCATGCCGAGCACGACCACAAACGTCTGGGCTCTTGAAGTCGTCCGCGGCGCGGAGGTGGGTCGCGTCTTTCCCATGACGGCCTTACGACTTGTGCTCGGCAACGCCTTGAACGGCGAGCCGGGGATCGATCTGAGTGGGCAGGAGGGTTCATCGCCCCGCAAGATGGCCGCGAAACAGGCGGAAATTGTGCGAGAAGGGCAAACCCTCTCCGTTCGCGACCTCGATAGCCCCGGAGGCACGTTCGTCAACCGCCAGAGGATCTTGCCGGGGCAGGCCCGCACCTTACAAGAAGGCGACCTGATCCAGCTCGGCAGCGTCCAGATGAAGATCGTCGCCAATACCGCGCCGGAGCCGAAGTCTCCATCGCCAAAACCAACCCCGGCCGCGACTCCGGCACGGAGCGGACCACTTCCCACACCCTACACACTCGCATCCGGCGCGACCTGCCGCTCCTGGGACGATTTCCTCACCGTCTCCGCCCAGAACTGGCAGGGGCTTCGTGTCGAGCTTGATTCCGGAAAGATCGGCCGCTTTTTGCAGTCGATCGGCCGCGACGACCTTCAACCCGCCGTCGCCGGAACGAAGTCGGACGACGAACGGCTCGACACATGGCTTGGCCGATTGCCCGTCACGCGGAAGCTCGAACCCGACGTGGAGGTCCACCCCCGGGTCGTCCGCTTCCGAGCCCTTAACGGTGGAGGCGTGACCCGTTCGACCATCGGCGTGACAAACACGGGCTATCGCCTCCTGCGTTCCACGGTTCGTGTCGAGCCTCCAAAAACGTCGTGGCTACGAGTCCTCCCACCTCACGATCAAGGGGCTTTCACGACGGCGGAATCGACCGACGTGATCGTCGAAGCAACAACACCGGAGACGGTAACCACTCCGTTAACCGCCACGGTCATCATCGAAAGTAACGGCGGCACCCGCAAAGTGGAAGTCCGCGTTGAGCCCGTCCAGAAGACCGATACGAATCCCGAGCTTCCCGCGAAGGTTGAGACAAACGTCGGCCGAACCCTGCCGGAGTGGGTCAGCGGGCTCAACCCCGCATCACGAATCTTCGCCGGTGTGTTCGGGGGTTTTCTGGGACGCGCGCTGATCGCGCTGGCTGACTTGGCCGGCCTTGAGGGGGGAGAGGCGCGACCCGGTTTGGCGGGGGCGGCGGCGCTCTTCGCCTTGATCGGGGGCGTCGTCGCATCGCGATTCGCGATGCGA
>JAYUFP010000805.1:0-3574 GCA_043738665.1 Isosphaeraceae bacterium | reverse complement strand
CGGCGGTCGATGCCGAAGACGACCGCCTGACTTCGAATATGAGCTTTCACGACCTGGGAGTGGATGCCGCTCCTCGTGAAAAAGGTCACGTTGCGCTCCTCCCCCCCGACCCCTATCGGGTCAGCCAGGGGGATCTTCGCCAGCTCTGGAGCGAAGCGATGGCGCTCCTGGGAAAGGCCGGCGGAGCCAAGCCCCGAGCGATCTCGATCGGCCCATACCGCCTGGCGGTGATCCCCTCGGTTCGAGGCCGCTCCGCCGGCCAGGTCGCCCTGCAAGGGATGCCCAACAAGCAAATCGAAATCTTAACGCCGTCAATCCGAGCGGGAGGAAGCGGCTCGAAGCCGGTGGTCGCGGTCTGGACGTATCAGGACGGCAGTCTGGTGATTGTTCACCTCGACTTCAAGGCGAACGAAAAATACATCCTCTGGCATGCCCCAAACGCCCAGCAATCCAACTACGACGACCCGGCCGAACTGAACCACATGCTTTACACACTCGGCATGGAACTCCCGGAGCAGCTCGACCGGGTGCTGTCGAAACGGTTCCGGCCCAGGAGCCCGGCGTGAGGATTATCAGCGGATCGCCGGATCAAACCCGTGCTGCTTTCGATGCACCGGCCCGTCGAACATCTTCGATGACTTGAACAGCTCGAACCGACCATCTCCTGCCACTTTAAAGGTCGACTGCTCGATCTTCGTCTTTTCGTCGACCGTCAGCGGTTTAAACTCGCGGACGATTTTGAGATTCTGGTCGAGCACTTTCTCCGAGTCGATCCCGGAAACCAGGGTCGAAATCGGCAGCGAGAGGACGTACCGCAGGGCGTCCTCCACGGAAACACCCGCCTTGGTCACGATCGAGCCGTTACCTCCCAGGCTCTTCATGGCCAGAACGCCGATGTTACGCTGAAGCAAGACCGGCAGGACTTGTTTCTGAAAGCTGCGATAGTGAACGTCCATCACATTCAGGGGCATTTGCACAGTTGCCCACTCAAACGGCTTGCCCAGCATCTTGAGGTGGATGATCGGATCCTTGTGGCCGGTGAAGCCCAGAAAGCGGACCTTGCCTTCCTTCAACGCCTTGATCCCGGCGTGGATCGCTCCGTCCTCGGCGAAAACCCAGTCCGGGTCGCTGTCGTAGACCATCTCGTGGAACTGCCAGAGGTCGAGGCGATCGGTTTTTAGCCTCTTGAGGCTGTCTTCCAGGTTCGACTCGGCCTCCTTCGCCGTTCTTCCGCAGACCTTGGTCATGAGGAAAACCTTGTCGCGACGGCCACCTTCGGCGAGGGCCTTGCCCATGCGTTCCTCGGCGAGACCGTCGTGGTAGTCCCAGCAGTTGTCCATGAAAGTGATCCCTTCATCGACGGCGCGCTGGATGAGCTTCAAGCTCGCCTTTTCCGACATTTTCTGGGGATTGGTGGCGGAATGACCACCGAGGGCGATCGCACTGACCATCTGCCCGGTCTTGCCGAGGGGGCGGAGGGGGATGCCTCCGGAATTGCTCTGGCCGGTCTCCGCCTCGGCGTTCCCGGCGACTCCGGCGAGGGCCACGCCCGCGGCGGTCGTCTGGAGGAATTCGCGACGGTTCGGTGTGGGATGGCTCATGGGTTGTGAGTCCTCGGGGAATGAGGTCGAATACGGACTGCGGATTGACGACACGCCCGTGCAATCCACGCGCCGCCCGCTCGGTTTTTTCCCGAGCCGTCCGACGTCCAATGAACCTCTCGGGCTTGTGTTCGCTCTGACTTTCAACGCCGTGCCAGGCTTGGAGAGACCCATTCGATATCTTAACAAACAACCCCGGCGCGGACGGCCCGGGGCTCAGAGGCTATCCGGCATCGCTTCTGTGTTGGGCAGATGACGAATGACGGATGACTGATGCGAAGGGAAACGCCGGAATTTCCGCGAAATCGCTCGCTTGTCAGTCCGTCCGATCCGCCATAAGTCATTCGCCATTTACGTTTCCGGAAAGCCTCTCAGGCCCGAATCATCGAAAAGGATGCATCGACGATGTCCAAGAACGGCGGCGGATTCAGCGGGCCGCTCGAACGGGTCGGCCCTTGCCAGTGGAAGATCCCGAAGACCTACCGCTCCGACATGCGTGTCGACGGCTTGATTTTCGCGGACGACACACTCATCGAGCAAATCAAAAAGGACCAGGGGCCGGAACAGGTCGTGAACGTCGCCACGCTTCCGGGCATCCAGAAAGCCAGCCTCGCCATGCCCGACATCCACTGGGGATACGGCTTCGCGATCGGCGGCGTCGCGGCGACCGACCCCGAGGAAGGGGGCGTGATCTCTCCGGGAGGAGTCGGCTACGACATCAACTGCGGAGTCCGCCTCCTGCGCTCGGACCTGGAATGGGACGACGTCAAAGGGCGGATCCGCCCGTTGATCGATCAGTTGTTTCGAGACATCCCCACGGGGGTCGGCCAGCGCGGGCGGTACTTGTTCGACAAGCCGAAGCTGCGCACTCTGATGGAGCAAGGCTCGTCCTACGTCATCAACCAAGGGTTTGGGGCCGACCGCGACCTCGTCTTCACCGAGGCCGGCGGCCGACTTGACGGAGCCGACCCGGACCTCGTGAGCGACCGCGCGTTCGTCCGCGGTTACGATCAGTGCGGGACGCTCGGCTCGGGGAACCATTTCCTCGAAGTCCAGGTCGTCGATCGCGTCGTCGATGAAGAGGCTGCGTCCGTGATGGGGCTTCGCGAGGGGCAGATCACGGTTTTGATCCACTCGGGCTCGCGAGGGCTCGGATATCAGGTTTGCGACGACTACCTCGGCGTCTTCAAGGGGGCTCCCAAGAAGTACGGCTTCGAACTCCCGGACTGGCAGCTCGCGTGTGCCCCGGTGCGGAGCCCGGAAGGCCAGGCGTACCTCGGCGCGATGCGTGCCGCGGCGAATTACGCCTGGTGCAATCGGCAACTCCTCATGCATCAGGCTCGGGAGATCTTCGGCAAGGTTCTCGGCAAGTCGTGGGAAGACCTGGGGATGGACCTCGTGTACGACGTCGCGCACAACATCGCCAAGTTTGAAGACCACGACGTCGGCGGCGGTTGCTGCAAGAACGTCTGCGTCCATCGCAAAGGGGCGACCCGTGCTTTCCCGCCGGGACACCCGGAAATTCCCGAGGCCTATTCGAAGGTCGGTCAGCCCGTGATCATCCCCGGAAGCATGGGAACGGCAAGCTGGGTGCTCGCGGGACTTTCCGGCAGCATGGAGCAGTCGTTCGGAACGACCTGTCACGGGGCAGGGCGGGTGATGAGCCGCACCGCCGCCGTCCGGCTTGCGGCCGGCCGACGGATCGATAAGGAGCTCGACGCGATCGGCATCATCGCCAAAGCCCGAGGGTTGAAAGGGCTCGCCGAGGAAATGCCGGCCGCTTACAAGGATGTCGACCAGGTGGTCGAGGTCGTTGAGAAGGCGGGGATCTCGAAGAAAGTTGCGAGACTCAGGCCTGTGGGTGTGATCAAAGGTTAGAGTCTGTCCGGGAAGTTTCCCGGAGAAAAACGATGGCGGATGACAAATGGCCGATGACCGATGCGAGAAAACCGGCGGGAAAACGCCGCGTTCGC
>JAYUFP010000804.1:0-3576 GCA_043738665.1 Isosphaeraceae bacterium | reverse complement strand
CGAGCAGGTGCAAAAGCGATTCCTTCCCCAGTCGGTCCCCAAGATCCCCGGTTACGAGTTCTTCTCCCACTATCACCCGACCTACGAAGTCGGCGGCGACTATTACGACTTCGTCGCCCTCCCCCAGAATCGCATGGCCGTGGCGCTCGGCGACGTCTCAGGAAAAGGTGTCGCCGCGGCGCTCATGATGGCCAAGTTCTCCGGCGACACCCGTTACTGCATCCTCACCGAGAACGCCCCCGGTCCCGCCGCGAATGAGTTGAACACTCTGCTCTGTGACGCCGGGATCGAAGAGAAATTCATCACCTTGAGTCTCGGAATTCTCGATCCCGCGAAGAACCGGCTCGTGATCGCGTCCGCCGGACACATCCCGGTCATGGTTCGTCGCGCGAATGGCAAGGTCGAGGAATTCGGCGAGGAAATCGCCGGATTCCCGCTCGGCATCATGCCCGACTCCGACTATCAACAGACCGAGATCCTCCTCAACCCCGGCGACGTCGTGATCGTCTACTCCGACGGCGTGCCCGACTCTCGAAGCCCGACCGAAGAACTTTACGACTACAGGGACAACCGCCGACTCATTAAGCGTGTCGCCGAGTCGACCGGAGGCCCCGAAGCCGTCGGCCGGGCGATCCTTCAGGAAATCCGCGAGTATTCCGCAGGGCACTCTCAGACTGACGACATCACCTTAATCTGCTTCGGGCCGTTGCGGGTTTGAGGGCAATACTTGATTTCTCCTTGCTTTGATAGGGTCCGCGATTGCGGACCATCCGCCGTCGGCCTCAAATCGACCATGGTCCGCGAATAGCGGACCCTACAAAGCCAGGCAAATTCGTGCCTTTACCCCGCTAAATACGGACGAAGCCCCTCGGGGCTGCAAATCGACGATTTGCCTCGGCATCATCCAATCAAATTCTCAACCGTTCACCTCATCGGCCATGCCCTTAAAAATCGCCAATCTCCGTCTCGAGCTCGGTGAACCGGAATCCGTCCTGTCCGAAAAACTCTCGGCCAAACTCGGCGTCGAACCCGGCGACATTTCGCGCTGGCGGATTCTTCGAAAGAGCCTCGACGCGCGGCGTCATGACGACCTTCACTTCGTTTACGCCGCGGAAGTTGAGATCCCCGAAGCGGAGTCGAAAGTCGCCGAACTCGCGAAAAGCCCCGACATCGAACCGTTCGAGGCCGAGCGGTTTGTTTGGCCGGAACCTGGCGAGACCCCCTTGAACCGAAGGCCCGTCATCATCGGCGCGGGGCCCGCGGGACTTTTCGCCGGGTACTTGCTGGCCCTCAACGGCTATCGCCCGTTGGTCCTCGAACGTGGCCGAGACGTCAAAGACCGCGTCGCCGATGTCCGCCGGTTCGACGAAGGCGGTCCGATCAATCCCGAAAGCAACTATCTCTTTGGAGAAGGCGGGGCCGGGACGTTCTCCGACGGCAAGCTGACGAGCCGAAACACCGGACCCGACGTGCTCAGGGTTCTTGAAATCCTCGCCGAATGCCACGGCAAGCCGTCGATCCTCTACGAACAACGTCCCCACCTGGGCTCGAATCGGCTTCCTCTCGTTGTTCGCACCCTCCGCCGAAAGCTCGAACAACTTGGCGGCGAGGTCAAGTTCTCGTGCCGGGTGGAAGACCTCGACATCGTCGATGGTCGCCTGCGCGGCATCGGAACGAGTTCCGGCAGGATCGACGCGGAGGTCGCCATTCTGGCCGTCGGCCATAGCGCGCGTGATACCTACGGAATGCTCCTCCGTCGCGGCGTGCCCCTGGAGGCGAAGGCGTTCCAGCTCGGGGTTCGGATCGAGCAGCCGCAAGGCCAGATCAACGTTGCACGTTACGGAGCGAACGCCGATCACCCGTCGCTCGGAGCCGCGGACTACAACCTGACGGCCCGCGGGGGTTCACGCGACCTGTTCACGTTCTGCATGTGTGCAGGCGGCTACGTGATGCCGAGCGTCTCGGAGCCGGGATACTTCTGCACCAACGGCATGAGCGAGAGTCGACACGACTCCCCTTTCGCCAACAGCGGACTCGTCGTCACCGTCGAACCCGGCGACACGGGGAGCCGTCACCCTCTCGCCGGGGTCCATTTCCAGCAAAAAGCCGAACGCCTGGCCTACCTCGCGGGACGGCGGCGGTACGACGCCCCCATCCAGTGGGCCCGCGACTTTCTCTCGGCAAAGGCGAGCCGGGGCAAACTTCCCAGCAGCTATCCCCGAGGCACCGTGGCGGTGGACCTGGGCGCATTGCTTCCCCCCCTGGTCGCCGAGACCCTGGAACACGGACTTCCGATCATGGACCGTCGATTTCAAGGGCTCTTTCTCAAGGACGCGACGTTGACCGGTCCCGAGTCACGAGGGAGCTCCCCGGTGCGTATCCCTCGCGACCCGGAAAGTCGGCAAAGTTCCGCCGTCGCCGGACTGTTCCCATGCGGGGAAGGGGCCGGTTACGCGGGAGGAATCATCAGCGCGGCCGTGGACGGACTCCGCACGGCGCGCGCCCTGGTCGCGACGTTCGCCAGGCCGGGCGAATAAGCGACTATGGGCAGAGCCGTCGATCGAGTCGACTTCACCGGGCCAGTCTATCCACCGGTGAATCGCCGGGCTAAACTGTCCGAACGAGTCCCAAATTCGTTACGGTGGCCTTTGACCACGCAGGAACACGCGACGTGCCCGGACGAGTCTTCATCTCGCAGCCGATCCCCGAGCCAGGCCCGACCCTAATCCGGGAGGCGGCCAAAACGGTGACCGCCAACACCGAAGAACGGATCCTCAGCCATGAGGAGTTGGTCGAAGCCGTGAAAGGGTGCGACGCGGTTCTCTGCCTGCTCACCGATCGGGTCGACTCGGCCGTCCTCGAAGCCGCCAAGGGATGCCGCGTCTTTTCAAATATGGCGGTTGGCTATAATAACGTGGATGTGACCGCGGCGAGTCGCCTCGGGATCGCCGTGACGAACACCCCCGGGGTGCTCACCGAAGCGACCGCCGACCTCGCCTTCGGGCTCATCCTCGACGCGTGCCGGCGCATCAGCGAAGGCGACCGCTTGGTGCGCGCGGGCGGCTTCGTCGGCTGGCATCCGACGATGCTCCTCGGCCGCCGCGTGCACGGCGCGACGCTCGGAATCGTCGGCTTCGGCCGCATCGGACGCGCCGTCGCCCGCCGCGCCGCGGGCTTCTCGATGCGCGTGATCTACGCGAGCCCCGAGCGCGAGGGCGCTGCTTCCGTCGACGACGTTGGCGCTCGCCCGGTCGACCTGGGCACCCTGCTCCGCGAATCGGACGTGGTCTCGATCCATGCGCCGCTGACCGACGAGACCCGCGGGCTGCTCTGCCGCGATCGGCTGCGCGCGATGAAGCGCGGGGCGGTGCTGATCAACACCGCGCGCGGCCCGATCGTCGACGAGCGCGCGCTCGCCGAGCTGCTCACCGAAGGACACCTCGGCGGCGCCGGCCTCGACGTCTACGCGCGCGAGCCGGAGATCGACGCAGCGCTCCTCGCCGCGCCGCGGGTGGTGCTCGCTCCGCACATCGGAAGCGCCGATTTTCCTGCGCGCGACGCGATGGCGCGCCTCGC
>JAYUFP010000803.1:0-3585 GCA_043738665.1 Isosphaeraceae bacterium | reverse complement strand
GAAACTTCCCGGACAGACTCTGACTGTCAGTGACTCGGGACTCCGAGGCTCCCGCCGAGCCGATATCGGCTCGGTGCGCGCCTCGCCTCCCGGCTGTTCTTGTAATATGAGCGACACCGATCGTCCGCGAATCCAGGGCTCAAGGCAAGGGCGCGGCGTGCGGCCGGGGCGGTCCGATGAACGCCCCGGCCGGTATCGGAGTTCCTGAAAAATCGGGCAGGATCAACTGGCGGGGCCGGGATTTTCCGGGGTCGATCACGAGCTTGGATTTCCCCGGAAGTAAACCGGAAAGCGCTTCGGAGTAAAGCCGCTGATCGGTGAGAATCGGAAACCCGGATCGTGCCGCGGCGAGGTCTTTGAACGCGTCGCTCTCTCCCGACGCCTTGCCGACTTGGACGGCCCGCTCCCCCTCGGCGCGGTTGGTCGTGGTGGCCGCTCGGCCTTTCGCCTCGGCAAGTGCCTCGGCCCGGTAGGTTTTCCCCTCGTTGAGCCTGCGCCGGCGGTCGCTCTCGGCGCGGGAGACGTCTCGGTAGGCGTCAAGAACCGGCAACGGCGGGTGGATGTCCTGGAACTCGAAACCCGTGACCACGACGCCGAGCTTGTAAGCATCGGCACGGGCCTGAAGCAGGCCCCTGGCGGCGTCCTCTGCCTCGCGACGATTCTTCGCGAGGAGTCCGTCAAGGGGACGCCTGCCGACGACGGAGCGGAGAGCCGATTCGGCGAGGGGCCGCAACACGGTCCCGGGGTCGTAAACCCCATAAGCAAAGGCACGAAGGGCGTCCGGGTCGACGGAAAGGCGATACTGGGCCGTCGCCGCGAGCTCGACGAACTGGCCGTCGCCGGTCATCAAGAGCGACTCGTCCTCGGCCTTCGCGGAGACCGCCCGGTCGTGACGGGAGTTCCACCCCTTGGCCGACCCGCCGCCGGAATCCGCCGTCCGGAAGCCGATTTCCAGGCTCCGGGTTTCCAGGGGCTTCAGTCGTGTGAGCCGCTCGAAAGGGCGCGGCCAGCCGAGATGAAGCCCGGAGTCGGCGACTTCTCGGAACCGCCCGAACCGCTCGACGAGGCCGACTTCTCCCGGGCCGATCGACGTCCATCCCGAAGTCAGAAACGCCCCGGCCCCGACCAGCACGAGCGTCATCGTGATGGCACGCCGGCGCGACGCGATCCGGCCGACGGATCGTTCGAGGTCGATGTGGTCGTCGAGCCTGCCGAACCATGAGCCGAGGGCGCGGACCTGGCGGACCGGAGTTTGCTCCCGCCAGTCGCCGAACACGAGCAGCCGCATCGAGTTCAAGAGCACGAGCAGCGACCCGCACTGGTGGAGGATCGCCGCGGGGACGGGACCGAGGATACCGAACGCCGCCGCGCCCATCGCCACCGCGTTGAGCCCGAACGCAAAGATGATGATATTCTGGCGGATCACCCGCACGGTCGCGCGCGAGAGCATGACGAGGTCGGGCAGGACGCGGAGCGGATCCCCGAGAATGATCAGGTCGCCGGCCTCCGCCGCGAGGTCCGCCCCGATCCCGCCGAGGGCGATGCCCACATGCGCCGCGGCGAGTGCCGGGGCGTCGTTGATGCCGTCGCCCACCATCGCGACCTTGCGGCCTTCGGCCTGAGCGGTTTCAATCCAGAGGGCCTTATCGGCGGGAAGAAGCTCAGCCTCGACGGTCTTGATATGCGTCTTCTTCGCCACGAGCCCCGCCGCGCTGGCGCGGTCGCCCGTGAGGATTGCGATCGTCTGGATTCCCAGGTGTTTCAGGTCGTGGATCACGTCGTGAGCCTCGGGACGCACCGTGTCCCTCACGCCGATCAGGCCGATGACCTTGCCGTCGTTCACCACGATCAACGGCGTCTCGCCCCGCGTATCGAACGCGGTGAGGGCGTCCTCGATCTCCGACCCCAGAGTGACGCCACGCTCGGCCATCAGACGCTTGTTTCCGATGACGATCGAGCGCTCTCTCCCCTCATCATGAAAGCTCGCGGCGACCCCGGCGCCCGGCAGTGCGACAGCTTCGTGAGCGGGCCAAGGGGTGATCCCCCGGCGAGCGGCCTCGCGGGCCACGGCGAGGGCGAGCGGGTGGGTTCCCGACGCCTCCGCCGTGGCCGCGAGTCTCATGAGCGTGATCTCGCTCGCGTCCCCAAACGGGACGAGGCTTGCGACCTCGGGGCGTCCCAGCGTCAAGGTTCCCGTCTTGTCGAACGCGAACGTGTCGCACGCCGCGAGGCGTTCGAGCGAGGCGCCGCCCTTGGTGAGAACTCCGTGTCGTGCCAGCCAGGCCATGCTCGCGAGCACGGCGGCGGGCGTCGCCAGGATCAAGGCGCAAGGGCACGCCACGACGAGCACGGCCACGGCCCGCAGCCACATGTCGGGCCAGCCGAAGATCCAGCCCGCGAGTAACGTCAACCCGGCGACGGTTTCGACCACGGGCAAAAAATACCGCGCCAGGCGATCGGCGACTCGCTCGAGCGGGGCCTTGCGCTTCGAGGCTTGCGCCACGAGTTTCAGGACGAGGCCGAAGGTCGTCTCGTGACCGACCTTCTCGGCGCGGACCTCGATCACGCCGTACTGGTTGAGCGTTCCCGTGAAGACGAGGTCGTCGGGGCCTTTATCGACCGGGATCGACTCGCCGGTCAGGGCGGACTGGTCAACGGTCGAACGCCCGAGAATCACCGAGCCGTCGACCGGGATCTTCTCGCCGGGACGGACGATCACGAGGTCGCCGACGGCCACTTCGCCCGCCGGAATCTCAAGCTCCCGGCCGTCGCGACGGACCCTTGCCGTGCGGGGGGTCGAATCGAGGAGACGATGGATGGCCTTCTGCGTTCGGTCGAACGTGATCGCTTCGAGGACCTCTCCGACGAGGGCGATGAAGACGACCTCGGCCGCGACAAACGGCTCGCCGATGATCAGGGCCGCGAGACAGGCCTGGGCGAGGGCGACGTCGGCGCCGACACTGCCTTGGATCAACGCCTCGATCGCGCCGTAAACGATCCTCGCACCGCCGATCAAGGCCGCCAGAAGGGCCAGGCTCACACCGCCGGGCGCCCGGTGATTTTCCCAGCCGAGCCCACTGAAAACGACGTCCGCGGCGAGTAGAACGCCCAAAGCGCCGGTCAGGCCGTAGAGACCGCGGCGGTCCTCGGGGCCGTGGTCATGACCGTCATCGTGGCCGTGGTGATGGCCGTCGCCGTCCGAGTGACCGGGATCGCCCCGGGTGCCGAACGCCTGGACGCGGAGCCGTTCCATGTCGGCCGGGTGGTACTCTCGGTGCATCCCGCGCATGCCTTCCGCTTGGTTCAGGACCCGTCGGGGTTCTCGGGATCGTCGGGGACGTCACCGAGATACGCCGCGAGCGCTTCGGGCTCGATCGAATCCCGGGGGCGCTCGGCCGGGGTTCCAGACGCCTTGAAACTCAACGAGCGCCGGAGTGCGATCCCCCAACGGCCCAGCGAGACCAGGAACATCACCGCGAGGCCGCCGATCAGCCAGTAGAGCGTGAAATTCGAGTTCTTCGCCGAATTGTCCTCGTGCGGCTTCCAGGCGAGTCGGCCGATCAGCATCGGGGCCGCGCGCGGGAC
>JAYUFP010000802.1:0-28797 GCA_043738665.1 Isosphaeraceae bacterium | reverse complement strand
CACCCCCTCCTCCTCCTCCGCCGCCATTTTTGGGGTCGTCGGCCTTGAGCGAGTCGATCAATTTCTTGAGATTCCCGCTGGCGGAACGTGTCGCCTGCTGCGTCGGCTCGTCGGTTTTCAATCCTTGGAGTCGCTTGGAAGCACTTTCCATCGATTTCGCCGCACGCTTGAGCGTGAGTGCGAAGACTGGGGCACCCTCCAGCTTCTCGGTGAGGTCGGCGGTCTCGTCTTTCAGGGCTTCTTCGACGAACCCGAGGTTACGCACGCCGGTCTTCTGGGCGATCGTCAGTTTGTCTTGTTTCTCGACACGAAGGTTCTCGAACGCCACCGTGTCTTCGGCCAGTTTCGATTGCCGCTCCGCCAGAGATTTGAGCTGTTCGCCCATCTTGAGGATCTGCTCCATGGCGAGCTGTTCCTCAGCCTCTTTACGAGCCTCTTCGAGTTTATCCCGGGCGTCTTCGAGGTCGGCAAGCGCATCGTCCTGCTCTTTGTCGGCCTCGTCACCTTGCGCCTGGTCGAGGTCTTGCTCGGCCTTCCCCATCTTGGCAGCGGCCTGCTCGCCGGCCTTCGAAGCCTTCCCGGCATTCAGCTTGGCGAGCCGTTTAAGCTGACGGTCAAGCTCTTTCTTGATCTCGGCTTGTTCCTTCGCGAGACGCTTGAGCGCGTTGGCCTTTGACTTCGGGTCTTGCATTTTCTGGACGGCGCGGGTCTTCGCGAGGCTCTTGGCTTGTCGCTCTCGAAGTTTTTCGAGCTCCGCCTCCGCGTTCTTCATCTCCTTGACGAGCCGCGAGAGTTCGCGTTCCCGGCGGTTCTGGATCGCTTCGACGAGGTCTTTGAAATCTTGCCGGGCCTTTTCTTGACCTTCCTTGGCCGCCCCCATCTGGTTCTTGCCGAGTTGGTCGGCGGCTTCGCCGACCTTGGCCGCGGTCTGCTTCTTGCGGACCTGCTGTGCGGCTTCGGTCATCGCGGCGGCGGCGAGCGGGTCGGAATCCGCCAACCGCTTCGCCATATCGTCCATTTTTTCAAGCGTATTCTGCAGGTTGCGGCCGACGTTCGCCTGCCGCTGGGAGAGGTTTTCCAGGTCGGCCTTCTGGTCGTTGCCGAGCTTCTCGGGCGTCTTGCCCGTCATCTCAGGCTTCGCGGCGGCGTCGGCGGTTTGCTTCATGACTTGCTCATGTTCTTTAAGCAAGTTTTGAGCATCCTTGACCACCCCGCGGTACGTTTCGAATTCGCCGAGGCCGTCGAGCATCGCCTTCAACTCTCCGTCAATCGCCTTCTGGCTCTTGCTCGCGTCGGCGAGGGCCGCCTTCGCCGGATCGGTTGGAGACTGACCCGGCTTCGCCGACTTCGTTTCACCCTTGCTCGCGGGACTCGGCCGACCCTTCGACGTTGCCGCCTTGGGCTCACCGTTTTCCGGTTTCGAGGATTCGCCGGGTCGAGACTCCGCGGGCTGCGACTTCGATGCCTCGCCGCTCTCGGCTGACTTAGCTTGCTCCGGATTCGCCTTGCCGGCGGGGTCGGGCTTGGCGGCGTCGTTTCCCTCTTTTTCCGCCCGGGTGTCGGCGCCTTGAGGTTTTTCATTTTCGGAAGGCGCCTGCGCACCTTCCTTGGAGCGTGCTTCGTCGAGATCCTTGCCCGCCCGTGTCAGGCCTTGTCGCGCCGGTTCGAGATGGTTGTCTTTGATCCGACCGACCGCGTTGCGCATCTCTTCCATCTGCTTCCGCGCGTCGGGGTTGGGGATCTTGAAATTCTTCTGGTTCTCGAGGAACCGGTTGATCTTTTGCTCCAGGCCGTCGGCTTTGTTCGTGACGCGGTTGCCGACCTGTTGCTGAATCATCTCGGCATTCTTGAGATTTTCCCGGGCCTGTGGACTGAGATCGTCCGACTTCCGGAGGTTCCGGATCGCTTCATCGACGGGTGTCATCGCCTGATTCTGCATCGCTCGGATGCCTTCGATGTCTTCGCGGATCGCGCGACGGGCGTCCTCGCCTTGCCGCACGGCTTCCTCGTCGGTAACGATCCGCAGGCGAAGCTCGCGGCTCTTGCCGAGATTCGGCCCCTTGATCACGTCGAAGTCGCGGGCGTCGGCGTGGAAGCTGATGACCGATCCGGGAGCCAGTTTCAACGGAGCGAGATCCCACGCAAACACCACGGTGTGCTTCTTGACCGGCTTACTCGCGGCCTCAACGGAATCCCAGAGGGGGAGGATGACCTCCTCGGTCGGCTCGGAACCGCCGGTCGCCACCTTGTAGACGACCCTGGCGGAATGGATCCCGAAATCGTCATCGACGGTGAATTCGACGGGCACCGTGGCCGCGGCGGGGACGTCCCGATCGTTGACCGGCTCATCGATCACGACGCGAGGGGCCTCGTCCTTGAAAGGGCGGACGTCGAACTTCACCGGGTCGCGGCTGACGAACCCCTCGGTGTCGACCATCTGAAGCCAGAACGGCGTCGACTCCTTGACCGGGAAATCGTACGAGAACATACCCCGAGGGCCGTCGAGGTCGGCCGGGGCGCGCTTGATGTCGGAAAAGAAGATTGCCGCTGATTTCAAAGGCTTGGTCGCGACCCCTTCGATCTCGACTTTCGAGCCTTCCACGGCGCGAACTTGGGTCTTCCCGGGCGCGAGTGTCAGCGGTTCGATCCGCGTGTATTCCGGGGCGACCACGCGGACGGTCAGATCCTTCACGGCGGGGGGTGGAACCACGGCCACCTTCACGTCCTTGACTGACGACGTATCGTCGCCCGCGACGACGGAGAACATGAATGATCCTTCGACGGTTTCGAGCCTGCCGTGAAACGTCCCGCCATCGACAGGTCGGAGAGAATCCGTCTGAGTCTCGCCGTCGGCGAAACGGTAAGTGACCCGAGCCGCGGCGGGAACGCTTTCGCCCTGCGCGACGGCAACAGCGAGGGTAAACGGGTCTCCTTTGGCAATCTTCCGAGTCGTCTCATCGTCGAGAAGAGTCAGGTGCGTCGCTTGCGGCCACCGCGCCGAGCCGAAAGGCATGAGGAGTCGGCGGGCGGCGATGCCGGAAGACGCGAAGTCGACGGCGAACAAAGAAATCAGGAAGGCGAGCGCCGCAGCGGCCACCCCGAGGGCTCGGAAGGCCGGACGAGGTTCGATGGCTTCGCGAAAATCAAGTCTACCGGTCTCTTCGAGTGTCTGACGGACCGTGGCATCGCGAAGTTGCCGGGAGCCGAGTCGGTCTTCATCACCCGAAGCCTTGAGAAACTGAACGGTGCTCGTCAGTCGGTCGTTCAGCCCCGGCCACCGGTCCTCGATCCGCTGCGCGATGTCCAGGTCGGCGAAACGGACAATCAGCGGCATCACGACGTATCGGTAAATCAGCCACGCCGCGACCGCCCCGAGGGCGAAGAGGAACGTGAGGCGGACGCCGGAGTCGAGATGAATCAACCAGTCGGCCAGGCCCGCCAGGATCGCCAGCGGAAGAACGACACCGATGACACAACCCAGGCCATGCAAGGCGACGAGCCGGCGCACTCGGGAGCGAAGGTTCGCGATCCGCGATTCGAGTTGCTGGGTTTCCAACGAGACCTCCCGCCGGCCGTCGCCGGCCTCCGGGACCGTGGTGTGGAATCACACCCGGGTCGCGGCATCCGACGCTTGTAGGGCTAGTAAACGAAATTATACCATCTGCTTACGTTTTCTCAACAGCCATTCCGCCGTGATCAGCATCAGGAAAACGCCGAGGACCGGCCACGTATTCCAAAGGGGAATCGGCGGATCGGTATCCAGGGGCACCTTCTCGGGTTTCGGTAAGTCCTCAAGAAGCGTGCCGACGGTAAGGGGAGTATAGAATTTGCCTCCGGTAAGGCTTGCGGCGCGGATGAACTCGGGTTCGTTCATCTCGACGTGCTCGAGCTCACTGGCTGGCGCATCGACACGGAAGGACGCCGTGGGGACTGGGCCTTCGAGAACCGGAGGGGGTAAAAGTCGGATGGCGTACTCACCTTCCGTGGTCTGGGGAAGTGTCCCTTCGAAGATGTTTTTCGCCGAGGGCGCAGACTTGAGCGTCAATTTCCGGGGCCCTGCGCCCTTTTTTTCGACCTCAACGACGACCTCGCCGGAAGACGGGGCGATGCCGGGGTTGGGAAAACGGACTCGAATCTGCACGGGCTGATTTCGCTGGTAGCGGCGGCGGTCGGTCTGGACCTCGGCCTGGCGCTGACCGGCGAGCTTGGACCGGGCCAGGAAGCGGATCGTCTGGATCCAGAACCGCCCGAAGTAGCGGTCGCCTGCGCGAAACCGCCAGCGCCAGGTGTCGTCGACGGCGTTGAACATCGACTTGCCGGCCCCGACGAACTGATAGACGAAGATCGGCAGTTTCCCGTCCGAACCGCTCTGTGTCGGATGCTCGGCCAAAACCAGCGCCGCGGGCTTCTTGCGAGGGGCCTCGAAGTACCAGAACAACTCGGGGAGGTTTTCCCAGACTTTCGCGCTCTCAGCCTCGTCGTCTCCGAACCGGAAGATCGGGTTCGTTCGGCCTTCCGACGTCAGCATGGGGCGGAACGCGTTGACGCCACTGCCGACAGCCGAGGGGTTGCGCGCGTCTCCGAGCTCAATCGGCAGGAGCAGTTCCAGCGGCGTGTTGCGATACGAAAGCGGGTTGAACGCCTCGCCCGCGATGAAGAGGATGCCGCCGCCCTTCTCGGTCACGAAATCCGCGAGGTTTTTCTGCTGCGAGGCACTCAGAAACGACGGATCGGCGTCGCCCACCAGGATCACGTCGTAGGCGAACAGTTCGTCGCGGGATGTCGGAAACGTCGGCAACGCGGAACGGTCCTGGTCGCTGTATTCGGGGTCTGAGGTGAGCAGAACGACGCTGAGGTCGATCGTCTCCTCGCGTTCGAGATAGTTCTTGAGATAGCGATATTCGTACCGAGGTTCGCTGTCAATAAGGAGGACTTTGAGCTTTTCCTTGCGAACATTCACCGTCCGTTCGATCTTGTTATTCTCGATCTGGAGTTCGCGAGGGCGGGGTTCGACCTCCAGGGTGTAGACAACCTCGCCGGTCTGTTTCGGGCGGTGTCGGAGTTCAACGCGAGCGGGCTGGCCGTCGGGCGGGCTTTTAAGTTTGATGGTCTCGATCTCACGGAACGCCGAGGGGTCGGGAGTCGTACCGGGTGCGACAGGAGGGCGCTCCCGGAGCCGGACGGTGAGATCCTCGCCCTCGAATCCCTTGGCGAGGAGCTTCGCCTGGAATCGGACGAGGTCATCGACGAAGACGACGTCATCGACCAGCAACTCGGTCAGTTCAAGGTCGCGTGCGGGTTGCGGGCTCCCGAGTCCTACCGAGTAAAGCGGTACCCCTTTCCTGGCGGCGAGTTCGGCGGCTTTCGCCAGGCCTTCGCCGTCGGTGGTCTGACCGTCGGAAAGGATCAGGATCGCCGAAGGGGGGGCGCCACGGAGTTCGGTCAGAACCTGTCGCACGGAAGCCCCGAGCCGGGTTTGGCCGCCGTTGGGCTCGGCTTTCTTGAGCTTCTCGAGCGCGGGCTTGAGGTCTTCGGGCTTGTCGATCTCGGCCAGCATCTGAGGCGCGTTCGAGACGAGATAGAGCCGGACCTTGTTCTGCTTTTGAAGTTCCTTGAGGATCTGCCCCTCATCCTTCGCGAGCAACCCTTGGGAAACCGCCCAACGCGTCGCGTCAGGCAGTCCCGCGATCTTGGCGAGGGCCTCGGCGGCGGCTTTCGCTTTCGGGTCGTCGTACTGGTCGGGAACCTGCTGGCTGGCCGAATCGTCGACCATCACGACGAAGTACGGCAGCCCCGTGCGGTCAACCGATAGAACCGCCTCGGACAGCAGAAACACCGCAATGAGTATCAGGGCGATCCGGATCGCGGCCAGCCCGATCTTGTAGTGCAGCGGCGCCGTGCTCTCGCGTCGATAGAGTGCGATGACGAAGACGACCGAAGCGAGCACGACAAGAAGGGTGACCCACTGCGGCCACGGTTGCTCGAACCGAAGCGAGGGCGAGATCGCCTCCCCCGCGCGTGCGGGAGCGACGCCGTAACGGTCGGCCAGGATGCGGAGAAATCGCTCATTCACGAGGTCCGATCCTCACGCTCGTACTTACCGCGACGCATGATTTCCGAACCTCCAGGCCAGGAACGATTCGAGCAACAAGAACGCGAGCAACGCGTAAAGCAACGGGCGATGGAACTCGCCGCGGCGGCTGACGGCGGCGGCGTTCCCGGTCAATTCTTTCCAGTTTGTCATGTAAGCGAACGTCCAACCTTTGACCGCGTCCGAAAGTGCGGCCCTGTTCAGTTTGGCGGGGTCGCTTTCGGCGGGGTCGGGGTTGGCGGCGAACGTCGATTCGAGGGAGAGCGGCGGACCAACGGTGACTTCGTAAGGGCCGGAAAAATCGGTGTCGGCAAAATGGAGCAGGCTCACGCCTCCGGAATTCTTCAGTTTCGTCGACACGGTGCGAGACGGCATGACCGGCAGGGTCACCGTGGCGGTCGCCATGCCCACCGAGGCGGGCAGGGCTTGGTCGAGCGGCTGCCCGACCTTCACGTTCCGCTCGGCGAGCTTACCCGAGGACGCTTGAAGAATCATCTGCTCCATCACTGGTGGGAAGCTCGGATGCAACGGCCAGGTGGTCCATCCGGCGTCGGCCGAGGTCGCCACCTGGATCACGGTCCCGCGTTCGCGCGGCATCTCGATCACGGCGGGGTCGCCGTTTTCGAACGCGAGTGCGACTTTGGCCGGCGAGCCGGGCGCGAGCTTCAGCTTGTGGAACTGCCATGTCTTGGCCCCGGTCAGCCCCGCGACGACCTTATCTCCGGCGTCCGCGAACGGCTCGACGATCGGGTGGCGGAAGCCGAGGGCGTTGAAGCCGAACGAGGATTCCTTCTTCGAGGAGTCCCCGACCGAAGAACCCACGGAAGCGGGGAGGAATCCCCTGCCGTCGGCGAAGAGCAGCCGGTTGTAATTATCAGGGACGACCTGATCGCCGCCGAAGACGACAACGCCCCCTCCTTGCTTCAGGTAATCCTCCAGGGCGAGAACCTCGGCTTCGGTGAACTGGGCGACGTTGCAGAGCACCACGGTGTCATAAGGCCCGAGTTCCTGCCGGGCGAGCTGACCTTCGGGGATGACGTCGGTCTTGATGACCGAGGGCGCTCCGGCCGAAGTCGATTCGGGGCTGAGTGCCTGGGCGAGGTAGTCGGTCTCGGCCATGAATGGTTCGGATTTGAAGTCGCCGTCGACGAGAAGGACGCGGACCTGCTCCCGGACGGGGATCGCCAGCCAGCGCTGGTCGTCGAGCTTGAGCGCGTCGTGATCGATCTGGACCTCGACGAGGTGGTCACCGGGGCTGTTGAAGGTATGTGTGAAGGCGACCGGCTGGTCCTCGCCGACGGGCAAGTCGACCGACTGATCGGGACCGAGTGTTCCATCAACGATCAATCGGACCCGCACATGATCCGCCTTGGCGGGCCCGAAGTTCTTGAGCACGGCGCGGATTGTCGCGGGGTTGCCGACGGTCACCACGGGACTGCTCATCTTTAGTTCCGTCACCGCGCGATTCGACCCTTCAGCCTTCCCCAGGTCGATCACGACGGAGCGCGCTCTCCGCGCCTCGATCCGGGCCAGTGCCCGTTTCAAGCCTTCGGCCGCCGAACCTTCGGGCTGCTTCCAGCTGGCCGTCTGGAGGTCGGTGATGACGACGATTTCTTTCTGAGTGAGCGGCGAGACTTCGAGGACTTCATCGACTTTGGCGAACGTCGCGGCGAGGTCGGTGCCGCCGTGGGGGAGCGTGATTTCGCTGAGTTCCTTCTGGACCTCGTCGTGATTCGGGGAAGGGTCACCGATCACCACCTTGGGGGGATCGGCCATGACGACGAGGCTGATGACATCCCCCCGGCGGGCATCCTTGACGAGTCGGCCCGCGAGTGCCTTCGCTTCGTCGAAACGGGTCTTATCTCCCGACTCATACCCCATGCTGAGGGAACCGTCGAGGACGAGGACTCGGTGGGTCCGCTGGCCGTCGAAGATGGGGACCGCCCCGAGGCTCTCCAGAAACGGCTTGGCCATCGCGAGTGCCGCGAACAGAATGATGAGAGTCCTGACGGCGAGCAGGATCCAGTTCTCGACCCGGATTCGCCGCGAGTTCTTCTTGACGGCCGCGACCAGGAACCGCATCGCCGCCCAGGGAACCTCGCGGAACTTACGGCGGTTGAGCAAATGGATGATGATCGGCAACGACGCCGCGCCGAGCCCGTAGATCAACGGGGCGTTGGCGAACCCGAGGGCGAACAGAATTGGGAACTGCGTCGTCATCGATGCCTCTTGAACGTGACTATCCCCCTGATAAGAGAATCCGAGCGAATTTGACCTAGCCGGAAAAGACGATCGACTCTTCGGGTGTCGCCGCGACGATCAGGATCACGCGTCGCCTTTTCTCTCGAGGAAGCTCGTTGTCGAGGAGATCCCAGATCAAGTTGATCCGGTCGATCATTTCCATCCCCTCAAACCGCGCGGAAACGACGCTGCCCACGATACCGTCGTCATCCCCGAGCTCGATCTTGTCCGGCGGAGGGAAGGCTGCTCCGAGGATCGATTTCACTTCCTCAACGAGTTCCATCGGAATGTCCCTTTCGTGACGACGACCTCACTCACATTCAGGAGGATTCTGGCGTTTTCTTTCAGAAAATCACCCCGTTTCCCCCGATCGAGCTTCTTTTTCTTTATATAAGAACGGACGCGTTCCTCCGAGGCGAACCGAAACAGATTCATCCACACGATGCAGATTTTAGAGGCAGCCGCTTGAAGATCTCGGCTTTGGGCATTCGCGCGGACGGGATCGATACCTTTCCGGCTCAGATCGACCTCATCCCATTCCATTAAGCCGCTCTTTTTGAACCAAAGGCTCAGGTCGTGAGCCTTAAACATTTTGAGGGAGTCGGGTCGCTCCGAAATGTCCGGCTCTCGCAAGAGAGCATGAGCCCGAAGCATGCACTCGACCGCCAGTCCCGAGACGTACATCGAGAGGGCGAAACTCGATCCATTGTCATAAAGAACTTTCGCCTGTGAAATCCTCTCGATGCTCGCCTTGAAATAGTCTTCCGGCCGATCAATATTCATGCGACCGAGTCACCTCACCTTGATCCGATTCGCCCGCGCGGCCAGATATCCTGAAAGGGCCGCGTCGAGATCCCAGTCGGTCCGCAAGGGGACGTAGTCGATGTTGATCATCCGGCAGCCTTTCTTGATCTCGTCGATGAACCCGTTGATCTCGGCCTGGTAGGCGCGACGAAGGGCGTGCGGCTCGGTCATCAGGTCCGGGAGTCCCTCCATGCCTTTGAAAAGGGTCGAATCCCGGAACGGGAATTCGAGTTCGGCCGGGTCGAGGATATGAAAGACGATGACCTCATGCCTGCGGTGCCGGAAATGCTTTAAACCGGCCAGGATCTGCGGCACGTCGTCGAAAAGGTCCGAAAAAATTGCCACGACCCCGCGCTTTTTGAAGCGTTCGGCGAGGTCGTGGAAGACCGGGCCGACGTCCGACTTCGCCCGCGCGGGGGTGATGTCGAGCGTATGGATCAGCTCCTTCAAATGCGACGGCTGTCCCGCGGGCTTGAGATACCTCCGCACGGCGTCGTCGAATGTCGCCAGGCCGACGGAGTCTTGCTGCTGGAGGACCATGTAGGCGAGGGAGGCCGACACCATCTGGGCGTACTGAAATTTGGAGACGTTGCCTTCCGACGCATAGGCCATGGACTCGCTCGAATCCACGAGCAGGTACAGAAGAAGGTTCGTCTCCTCCTCGTACTGTTTGAGATAAAGCTTGTCGGTCTTGGACCAGACTTTCCAGTCGACGTGGCGGATGTCGTCTCCCGGCACGTACTCCCGGTGCTCGGCGAATTCGACCGAGAAACCGTGGTATGGGCTGGGGTGCATCCCGGCGACGTAGCCCTCGACCACCAGGCGGGCCTGGAGATCGAGGCCTTCGAGGCTAGCCAACGTTTGCGGATTTAAATACTTTTGGAAGTTTTCCACCTTGATCCGCCTCGTGGTCGCCGACGGGAACCGCCTTGATCAGACGCTTGACGATGTCGTCCGGCTTGAGGCCTTCGGCCTCGGCATTGAAGTTGGTCACGACGCGGTGCCGAAGCACCGGTCCGGAGACGGCCCGGATGTCTTCCGCCGAGACGTAATAGCGCCCGTAGAGTACCGCGCGGGCCTTGGCCGCCAGCACGAGGTACTGGCTGGCGCGGGGGCCGGCCCCCCAGCTCACGTAGTCGCGGATGAAGTCGGGAACGTCTCCCTTTTCGCGACGCGTCATCCGCGCGATACGTACGGCGTAACGCGCGACATGGTCGGCGATCGGAACCTTGCGGACGATCTCCTGAAGCTCAAGGATGTCGGCCCCCGACAGAACTTTCGAGACGCTGGGCTTGAGGTTCGAGGTCGTCATCCGGACGATCTCGAGTTCTTCCTCTTCCTCGGGATAATCCACCAGGATATTAAGCATGAACCGGTCGAGCTGAGCCTCGGGGAGGGGATAAGTCCCTTCCTGCTCGATCGGATTCTGGGTGGCCAGCACGAAGAAGGGGTCGGGTAGCCGGTGTCGTTCGCCTCCCACGGTGACCTGGCGCTCTTGCATGGCTTCCAGAAGCGCGGCTTGGGTCTTGGGTGGCGTGCGGTTGATTTCGTCGGCGAGGACGATGTTGGCGAAGACCGGTCCGCGGAGGAACTTGAACTGTCGGATGCCCGTCGCTTTGTCTTCCTGAATCACTTCCGTGCCGGTGATGTCCGACGGCATCAGGTCGGGAGTGAACTGAATCCGGTTGTACGTCAGGTTGAGCGCGTCCGAGAGTGTGTGAATCATCAGGGTCTTGGCGAGACCCGGCACACCGATCAGCAGGCAGTGCCCTCTCGCAAAGATCGCGATCAGGAGTTCTTCGAGCACCGCCGATTGGCCGACGATCACCTTGCCCATCTCGGCCTTGAGACTGGCAAACGCGTCCTTGAGGCGCTCGACGGCGGCGAGGTCGCCCGACTGAAGCGGTTCGTGGGTTTCTGGGGTTGCTGTCAGCTCTTCAGACACGCAAGAACCTCCGGTGGTCAAGGAGAGGATCGGGGTCGGGTGCGCATCGCGCCGGTCGGCACCGGACGGACGGCCCTCACAGTCGTGTTCGCTTCATCCGAGTGGCACTTCAGAGTGTCGCGAGGTTGCCCGACGTGAAGTTCAGCCTAACGATCGACGGCCGCCGCGTCTATTGAACGCCCTTCGCGAGTCCCCAAGGCCCAGAGCCCCGCCTGAGTCGCCACAACGGCTCCGCCGGGGGAGAGGCGCACGGCGACCTCAGTCGCGGGGGCAGGGAAGTACATGCGTTGGACCAAGGCGCCGGTGTCCCGACGACGAAGGATCAATGGGAGCCCCTCGGGATCGGTTTCCGAGCGGCGAAGCGGCCCCGGGTGCGCGAGGACACAGCTCTCCGTCAGTTCGATCGCCCAGCCGGTTTCGCGGCCGGAAAGGTGTTTGCTCCACAAGAACATGCCGTCGGAGAGTTTCAGGCTACTCAAGGTCGGTCCGCTCACCCAGTACATGCGCTCGGCATCGAGGCTAATGGCTTCGGGACGGTTGCTGAGGTCTTCAACTCCCAGAGGCTGCGACCATTTTTTCAAGCCCGTGGCCGTGTCGAGACGGATCAGGTGATTTCCGTCATGAAGGAGAAAGAGACGTTCCGCGTCCCCCAGCAATCGTGGTGGGCCGTTCTTGGGAAGGTCGGGGCTCTCCCGATAAACCCAGGCGTTCATCCCCCGACTCAGGTCGAAAAGCCCCACGGTTCGGCGATCCGAAACGATCGCGATCCGGTCGTCATCGAGAGCCAGCGGCGGGCGCGGCCATGACTCCTCTTTCTCGGCCTGAGGATGCTCCGCGCGACGTCGGCCCGTGGCCGTTTCCAGGACCAGGATCGCGTTGGGAGACACCACCTGGAGCACGACCGACTGGGCGGCAACGAGAAGGTTTTCATTGATCTGACCAAGCACGGGCTGGAACGACCAGTCGATCAAGCCGCGATCGCCATCAAGCGCGATGAGTTCGCGATCGCCGCGGAGAAAAAAGACGCGGCCGGCCACAACCCGGAACCCGTGGAGTTTCCCGACGGGCTCCGCGGCCGTTTTCCCGGCGGCGGGCTTCCCGAACGGACCCGCCGGCCGTTTCGTCGTGGCCGGATCGACGGTGTTGTAAGTCCAGAGCGGCGTTCCCGTCACGAGATCGAGCGCCACTAATTTGGAATCGCTCGCCGCGACGACTCGGTCGTCCAGGTAGGCGACCCAGAGCGGCGTGCCACCGAGTTCGGCCGACCACGGCGATTCGCCACTATCGGCCCGAAGTGCCAGGATCTCGGACCCCTTCACAAGGAAAAGCCGGCTCGCCGATGGAGATGGAGGCACCCCTTCGGCGGGGAGCGGATGCACAGGCCCTTCGAACGCCTTGGCCCAACGTCTCGCCAGCGGCAGCGAAATCGCCGGCTCGGCACGGTCCGAGGCCATCCGGTCGAAGGGGGCCTGCTCCATCCGCCGCGCGATGCGCGGGCCGAGCGGACTTTCAGTCCCCAATTTTTCGTCCTCGACGTTGACCGATGGGAATCGGGAGAGCGCTTGCGTGTAGACGTCCCGCGCGGAGACCCAGAGCTTCTGTTCCTCGAACGACTGTGCGAGTCCCAGCAACGCCCTGGCCCGTAGTGCGTCAGTCGTCGCAGCCGCGAAAAGACGCTTGTAAGCCCGAGCCGCTCCGGCCGGCTGCTTGCGCGACTCTTCGAGCTTGGCGAGCGCCAGCAGTGCGTCGGGAACGACTTCGGCGACGGGATAAGCACGGCCGATCTCGTCGAGCCGCCGGGTGTCTCGCGACTTGCGGCCTTCCTCGTAAAGCTGCCTGGCTTCGCGGTCGAAAGTCATGTAAACCGAACGCCCATGACCCTTGATAACCGTCGCCAGGCGGTCGGCGATCAGGAGATCGGCGCGGATCGTCCGACGCCCTTCCTCGGCGGCGACGGAAAGCGTCCGGAGCCCTTCGTTCGCCAGCTGCGCCTGGAGTGTGGCCACCGCCTTTGTTGCGTCACCGTTTCCGAGCTGCGCGTCCGCCTCCGACAACCGGGCGCGGAGCCGATCGCGGTCGACCCGCGCCGACTCCGCGGCCTGATGGAAGCGGCGTTCGGCCGTGGTGAAGTCCTTTGCGACCCGAGCTTTCTCGCCGATCTTCAGGAGTAAACGAAATTGCTGGTCGCGAGCGGCCTCACCGAGCGGCGCGCCGTCGATGAGTTCAGACGGTCGAACCATTTCGAGGGTACGGGTGAGGCTCGTGAGCGCGAGCTCGTCGTCCCCGGTCGCTTCCGCGGCGCGTGCCAGACGGAACTGGGGGGCGGCTTGTTCCGGGGCGCGGGCGATCTCCTCGCGGTAGCGTTGAATCAAACGACGGTTTTGACAGAAGACCACGAGCTTATCGGCCTGGGCGACAATCAGGTAACCGTCGCCCACCGCGAGATTTCCGCCGGATTGCTGATACGTTTCCTGGAGCTTGATGGGCGGGTCGCTCCGTAGTCCGGTCGCCTGGTCCAGGACATGGATCTCGGTCCGGGTCGGCCAGTAGATCTTGTCGCCGGCCAGGATGCCTCGGCCGTAACCTTCAAACCCTTGCCCGCTATCCGGCCAGTGATGGAGGAGTTTGCCGTTAGTCACATCGAAGAGCAAAACTCGGTCGCCTGTCGCGACGAGCCGGCCTTTGGCGACGCCCAGCAGGTGAGCAAGTTTCACTTCCTCGGGGAGCGGGTCGGTTTTCCAGACGAGTCTTCCGCTGGCGGCCTCGAAGGCGTAGATCGACGTCGCGTCGTCGGGGGCCACGAGAACGAGGCCGTCGTGGACGATGGCCGGGTTGAGGTCGCGGTCGTGACCGCTTCCTCCGATCCGTTCTTGCCGGGGATAGGTGGAAACCCAACGCACCGAGCCGCTATCCGTGTCGAGCGCCGCGACCGCCCCGAGGTTGGTTTGGTAGTAAAGAGTCGGCCCGTCGAGGGTCAGTAATCGGTGCCCGAAGTCATTGCCGCTGGGGCTGCCCATGGCCCCGCCGCCGAATCCGAAGGCGTTTTCGTTGTCCGACGAGGCGGCTCCGAGATAACGAACCCACCGCGTCGATCCTGTCTCCGCGTCGAGGCAAACCACGAAGGTGGAGGTCTGCTCGCGGCGGTCGGTCATCGCGACGTAAACCTGGCGCGCGTCCGCGACGGGGGTGCCTTCGAAGCCGATATTGCGGCTCACTGCTGCCCCGGCCTTGTTGGGAGTCATGACGTCATTGGCGGGCTTCGTCCAAAGAAGCTTGCCTTCGCTCCGCCGGTCCACGGCCACAAGGTAGGTCTGAGAACCGGTGGCCCCCTGAAATCGCATCGGAAAATTCGCGGGGGTCACGCCCATTCGGGCGAAAACGCGGTCTCCGTAGGCGGTCAAGGTGAAGCGTGGGACGCCCGCTGAGGGCCGCATGGCGACGGGAGCGTTGCCGCCGCGATCCTCGGGATAACGCCAGACGTGTTTCACGACCCCCGAAGCCCCCGCCGCGGCGTCGGGCCGGTCGTTGAGGTTATATGCGAGGATCTCGTCATCATCGCAAATGATGACCTGATCGCCGAGAACGATCGGATGGTAGGCAAGGAGCCGGTCGGGCCGACCGGAGCTCGCGGTCGAAACGAGCCCCCTTCCGCCCAAATTGCGCCGGACTCCGAGGGAGGCGGGCTGCAGATCGACTTGCCACTGAACCGAGCCGACATCGACGGAGCCCGGCACGACCCGCGTACGGGCCGGAGCGCCCGCGAACGTCGGCCAGCGCCCGTCCGGTTGCGACGGCGGCGCGAGCTTGTCGAGCTTCAAGGCTTCGGCAATGGTGTCCGCATAAGAGCCGTCGCGACCCGCGAGCGCGCCCTTGGCTTCGGGATAGCTCCCGGCGAATGCCTCGACCTCCGCCGGAGTGGGCGGGTTGTCTCCCATCGCGGCGCGACTGAGGAGTTTCTTCGCGGCAATTCGCGCCAGGTCGACTGAAGGATCGGGGTGGATCAGGTTGGTGACATCCCCCGCCTTGTCCGGGACGAGCTGACGATAGAGTGCGAGCGCCTCGCCGAAACGACCGTCCTGGAAAGCGAGGTCTGCGAGCAGATCGATCGCGTCGTCTCCCCAGGAACTGCAGAACGCCTGATCGATCACGCGACGAAGCGCGGCTCGATCCCTCCCGGATTCTCCTTGCCTGAACCAACGCTCGGCCTGGACGTCCACCCTCGACCGGTAGAGTTCACGCGCTTCGGCGGGGAGACCGGCGATTTTACGCTGGCAGAACTGACGGAGGTCGACGTAGAGGACCGAGTCGCCTGTCGGGTCTCCGGTAGGGTCTTCCTTGGGAAGCTTGGCGACCTTCTCGCCGAACTGCTGGATCACGCGCTGATAAATCTCGACGGCCTCCGCCCATTGCTTGTCGCGGACCAATCCGGCGGCGTTGCGGAGTTGGGCGTCGGCAGTGTCACTGAAGTCCGGGTAAAACTTGGTTGCCGCCCGGTTGTTTTGTGCCGAGACCACCGATGACAAAGAACACAGAACCATCACGCCGACCCCGACGGTCGACCGCCCCGAGATCGGGTAGGCCCGAAGTTTATATTCCTTGTAAAGTCGGCGAGACCACGTCTTCCACATAACCGGACCCTCCAAGCTCGATCGCCGCGAAACCGGGCGGCTCGGGCAAGGCGATGAGGGACGCCGCGAATCCGTTGGGAGCAATCGCGAAGGGACGGAAAAATCACGCCTTCCTTAACATAACGATCGTGCGTCAGCCGTCTTTGATCACCGAATCCATTTCGGAAAAGTAGAACGCTTCAAATGTTAAACAAAAAAACTCACTCGGTTTCACTTTACCGGCGGAGACCCACCCCTTGCAAATCGAATACCGGGAGTATCTATCGAGTCTCACACGGACTTTTCACAGGGATGGGCAAGATCTCTATTCTAACTGCCGCGCTCTCACGCAGCCAATGTTCAATAAAGAGGCGGCCCGCTAATTAGTGTCGCCGGATCGCGTGAGAAGCCGGTCAAGCCGGGCGATTCTGGAGCACATAACCCACGTAAAAAAAGAGCGCGCCGCCGGCCGAGATCAGCATGGACTGACCAAGACCGACTTTCTCCATCAACTCGGATGCGATCCCGAAGGGAAGGATGAGGAGTCCCAGAAACTGCAACGAACGGGCGACCTTATGACGCGTCCCCATCGGTCATACGTTCTTTCTAAGAGTCAGCGACAACGCCGATCAACAAGGCCCCGGCGGCCCGAAAACCGGGTCGCCGGGGCAGGAATTCCGGGAACCGGAGGTCTTACTTAACCTTCGCCGGGTCGATCTTGATCTCTCCCACGTCGGTCGCCTGACCGGGCTCGACCGTCACGCTCATCCCGACACCCTTCTCCGGGTTGACGAATCCCACCGCCGACTGCCAGATCACTAACTTCTGAGCCCCGGCGGGAACCCCTTTGATCTCGAACGAACCGTCTTCGGCCGTCACGTCGAAGAACGGGTGGTCGAAGACCATTAGATACCCCTTCATCCAAGGATGGATGTCACACGTGAGCGGAATCGCCCGTCGTTCCGGCACGAGCTTCAAGGTCATCTCGCCGCCGGCCGCGAGCATCTGGTTGAGCGGGGCGTTGTTGAACGGACTGAGGTGAATGTTGTGATTCGTGGGATCGCTGGATTTGAACAGGATCGATTGATCCTTGTAAACCGCCGTCGCGAACGGCAGGAACTCACAACCCTTCTGGTCGATCTCGACTTTGGGGCACTTGTCAACGAGCATCTTGGCGGCGGCGGGATTCTCACCGTTCGGCTTGTCCAGATAGCAGATTCCGAACTTGACTCCCTTGGTCTTCGGGTCGACGAGAAGATTATGGTCGACCAGGTTCGCCGTCGCCGCGCAAATGGCGGGATCCTTTCCGGCCGTTCCCTTAGCGACCAGGAGTTTGGGAGCGGGGGCTTGGTCACCGCCCCAGACCAATTTCCCTTTAATCGAACCGTAAGACTCTTGCCCAGCCGCGACGGAAGCGATTAGGCCCGCGGGCATCGCCGCGGACGCCGGCTTGTGGATCGAGCCGACGGCCGCCAGTACCGCGAGGCCCAGTGAAATACGAACGACGCGCCATGTCTTGTTCATCACGGAAGACCCTTCGTTCCCCAACTTGATCGTCTGGACGGCTCGGCGGAGAGAACTGTGAAACGCTCCAATTCCACTGCCCAAGCCGCCCGAGCCCTGATTTGATCTTATCCGCAACGTGGCCTTGAGGAAACCACCTCAAAGAAGAAGAGGCCTCCCCTCTCGCCAGGTTGGCGAGGGGAGAAGCCCGTTTCGTTTCACGGCGGCGTTTCGAGCCTCTCAAGACTGTTCCAGGGCGGTTTCATTTTCGCCGTGGAGTTCTCAAGATGGCCGATGCCCCATGGTCAATGACCAAGAAATGAGAGCGCGATCCACCCCAGATCCCCCAGTCTTCCGTTGGCCATCGGCCATCGGTCATCGGCCATCGCGGTTCATTGAAAACGAAACAGCCCTGAAGACCGTTCCGTTACTTCTTGACCTTGGCCGGGTCGAGCGTCCACGACTTCTCGGTCACGCCGTTGGGGGTGATCGTCACTTCTTCCCCTTGAGGCGAAGTGAGGTGCGCCGTCGATTCCTGCCAGACGACGACCTTCTGGGTTCCCGCGGGAACGTTCTTGATCTCGAAGTTCCCCTTCGCGTCGGTGACGGCGTAGTACGGGTGGTCGAGCACCAACCAGTAGGCGATCATCCAGGGGTGAACGTCGCAGACCACCCGCGTGGGTTGTTTCTCGGCCGAGGCCGGCGAATAGGGCACCGCCTGATTGGCCGCGAGTATCGAGTTGAAAGGACTGTTGGCCTTGAAGCTGGCGTTGACGTTGTGGTTCACCGGGTCGCTCGACTTGAGCGTGATCGTCGATCCGGCCATCAGGGGCAGGACGTGCGGCTCAAAGATGCAATTCTTCTGGTCGAACGTCACCGACGCCTTCGATGCGTTCGACTTCGCTTCCTCATTCACCGCCGTCGGCTTCGAGAGGAAGACCAGGACGTTCTTGACCCCCTTGGTCGCGCCATCGACGACGAGCCGTTCGTTCGGGATCGGGCCGTCCTTCGAACAAACAACGTCGGCGTCCTTGGAGGCCTTGCCCTTTTCGAAGAGAACCTCGGGTGCGGGAGGCGCGCCGCCGAACACGATCTGGCCCTTGAGCGTACCCCAACCCTCCGCCTTGACGGCGGGTGCGGCGGCGGCCGGAGCCGCGGTGCCAGGAGTCGTCGTGGCGGCGGGAGTTCCGGCGTCACGGGTGACGGTCGTGCTTCCGGCGGTCGGAATGCTCTTTCCCGGCTCGGTGTAAACGACCGCAGTGCTCGAGTCGGTTTCACCACCGCCGCAACCGGTGAGCCCGATCGAGAGCCCCAGCACGGCTAATGAGCCAAGCCCGGTTGCGATCGTGCGGCAAGCCATTGAGGTCTTCATCCGAAATCTCCCTGGTGCAATTTTGGATAGCGGCACGGTGCGAGTCATCGTGTCGACTCGACACCTTAAGTGTATGGCGGTCGGAACAAACGCCAGCGCCCGCGATGATCGAGGGCACCGTCGAAATCGCGATTCACTCAGAGCCGCCACCAGCCTTGGCGGCAGGCGCGGCCGTACCGGCGGGCGTGCCGGTCTTGTCGGCGGCGAGTTGCTGCTCGACCGCGTTGACATAGTTCAAGAGCGTGTCACGGACCGCTTTGACCATCTCGAATCGCTGGTCTTCGAACGTCTTCGGCACCGGGACCCCGATCGGGCCGTTCGCCGGAATGTTCTGGGGCATCGCCGTGTAAGGAACGAGCCGGTTCGGGTCCGCGAGCCATTCGTTGAGGAATTCCGGGCGGAAACGCGTGCCGACCTGCTTGAGGTCGGGTCCGTTGACCACGGCCGCCCCGCCCGTCGGCTTATAAGGGCCGATCGCGTGACACGAGACGCACGCTGAAGTCTTCGCCGACATCATCGTCCAGCCCGCGTTGAAGTAGTTCTGGTGCTTCGCTTCGCGGTCGGCGAGGTAAGCCTGTGAACGCTCGGGAATCGACTGATAGGGAAAGCCCGCTCCATCCCGGGCGGCGAAGTAGTTCCCGAGCGCCGAGGTTTCCGCGCCAGGGGAGTCGTCCGCCGTGCGGTAATGGAACCGCGGCATCCGCAGATTCGCCGCGGGACGGATCATGTAGGGGTCTTTGAGGAAGGCGGTCAGCCAAGGAGTCTGCACCTTAAGGCCTTCGCGAACCAACGGAGGCGGGAGTCGGTTCCAGATCGGCGAGAATTCGCCTCCCGTCTTATCGGCCTGGTAGGCCGCATAGAGCCACGCGTAGTCCCCGCCCTTGGCCGGAGTGACCTCAATCTTCGACTGATCGAAAGTGATCGTGTCGCCGGTCATGAATTGATAGCCGCGGATTGTGGCGGGCTTCCAGAGTTGGACCGTGAGTTCGTTCTCGAAGGTCCCGAGAGGCATCCCCTCCACCGTCAATTCCCCCGCCTCTTCGGGCTTCAAACCGAGTGACGACTCGATCTTGTCGGCGTCGAGGACGATTTTCGGATCGAATCTGAGAGTCGGGTATTGCTCTTTGAGGAAATCCTTTTGCCGGCTCGTGTAGGAGGACCGGATATTCGTCTTCAAATCGGGAATCGCCTCGGCCAGACCCATGCCGTCCTTGACGGTGTACTTGGGCATTTCGAGAACGTGGCAGCCCGCGCAGTTGTATCGGTTGAGCACCTTCGACCCGTGGGCCAGGGCGACCTGCGACGGCTTGTAGCGGGTCTTCGGAAAATACTTCCCGCCGATCTTCTCGGCGGTAAGACCGAGCACGAACGTCATGACCTCCTCGACGGCTTTGGGATCATCGGCCCAGGCGAACTGAGGCATCCGGAGCCGTTCATCCCAAGCCTTCAGGTCTTCATTGGTCTTCTTGAAGTCGTAACTCCGCGGCCGGTGGAGCTTCTCGTAGAGGAAGCCCGTCCGCGTGTGCTCGGCGAGCTTCTCCTGATAGAACGGGTCGGTGCCGTCTCGGCTCTTCGAGTCGTCGAGCGGCTGGTCGATCAGGTATTCGGCGATGTGACCGAAGTCGAGCTTCGCGGGACTCTTGACGCCCCAGCCGTTGAGCGGCGTGCCGATCGGCTTCGCGTTCTCATAACCCGGGATCGTATGGCAGCCGAAGCAGCCGAGCCTATTGATCGTCTTTTCTCCCAGGAACATCAGCTTCTCGTCGCGCGTCAGCTCCTTGGTCACGAAGTCGTCGATCTCGCTCAGGTGCTTCGTCACGGTCTTGTCGCCGAGCTTGAAGCCCCCCTTGGTCACATAAAGCTTGACAAGGTCGTCGAGCGCGGCGGTGACCTCTTTCGAGTCGACCGCGGGGACGTCCACCGTGACGGGCCACTCGCCGGGAATCGAGAGAACCCAAGCGGCGATGTCCGACGCATCCTCGATCGAAAGCTGCAAATTCGGCATCAGGCTCTTCGGGTGGTAGCTTTCGGGTGCTTTGACCCAGTTCGCCAACCACTTGTGTCCTTGCTCATGTGACTGAAACTTCGCCGCGATGTTCGAGAGGTTCGGACCGTAGTCCGCCTTGGCGTACTTCCTGACGGATTCCGGGAAGACCGACGGGGCGAACATCGCCGACGCGTCGGGCTTGTACTTCGGGTTCATGAACGTCTTGTCGGCGAGTTGCAGGTCGGTCTTCTCGTAAGGCCGGTGCTGGTGACAGGCGAGGCAGCCCTTCTGGAGGAACAATTCCTTGCCTTTTGCCGGGTCGCCCTTGCTCGGCGGCTCGACGAACGACGACGGGGGCGTGCTCTTGGCAAACAGGTAATGGGTGATCGCGTGAATCTCGGCGTTGCTTTTCGGCTGGTCCTTCGGAGCGTTGTTGTTGGTCACGCCGTAGAACCGGGGCATCCGGCTGTCGGGCCGGAACGCATGGGGATTCTTGATCCACTTCGTCGCCCAGTCTTTCGACACCTTCGAGCCGAGGTGAGAGAGGTTCGGGCCGACCTGGCGCTCGTCGGTCAGGTCGGGGCCGAACGAGCCTTCGCCGCCGATGGTGTGACAGCCGGTGCAGCCGTAGGTCACGATCCGCTCGTAGCCCGCTTGCAGCTTCTTGGCCTGGGGGACGTCGGTGACGTCGTGGTGGCACTTCAGGCAGCTCGACTCCATGAACCGGGAAGGGAGCATCGGCTCGTCCCAGTGGTGGATCTCCCGCCAGTTCTCCTTCTTTTCCCACTCCTCTTTCTGGTGCGGGTCGTTCGGCTCGTGCGAGGCGTACGTGAAGTCCGTGCCCGACCCTTGCCCGCCGTGACAGATCGTGCAACCGAAGCTGTTGATCGGGTGCGGTCCGTTGGGGTCGAGAAAGAGGCCCGCCTTGACGAGCTTGCCCTTGGGGTCGAGGCTGGTCGCGCCGTCGGTGAGGTGCGGGTGAGAGGCGAAAACCAAGGGCATCTCATGCCCTTCGGCGTCCTTCTCGTAACCGAGCCGGTCGATGCCTTGATGGCAAGTCGTGCAGCGGTCGTAGCGGGGGACGTCTTTGAAGTTGTAATTGATGGTCAGGTCGGGAAGGCTGATCTGCTGGATCTTGGTCGGAGGGACGAGGTCGACGCCGGGAAGGCCCCGGAGCCAGGCGGTCAAACCGAAATACTGCTCTTCCTTTTGCTTGAGCGTACGATCGAGAGTGTCGAACTCGCGGGTGAGTCGTTCCCTTTCTTTGACGTCCTTCTCGACGTTGCCGACGAGTTCCGTCCTTTGTTTCTTGGCCGCGTTGAGCTTTTCCTCGGCGTCTTGAAACTTTTGAGAGAGCTCATGGAGACGACGTTCGGTCGGGATGATCGTCCCTTTGATATAGTTCCTGGCTTCCTGCTCCTCGCCGCGGTCGATCATGCCGTCGTAGAGGCTCCGCCGGCTGTCGAGTTCGGCTTTGGTGAATTTCTTTTGCGTGTCGAGGCCTTCAAAGACGCCGCCGAGGGCCTTGATTTCGTTGTCGACCTTGCGAATCTCACTGGAGCGTTCCTCGGCGGTTTCCGCGGCCTTCTTGATCCTGGCGTCGATCGCCTCGATCTGGGCCTGATACTTCGCCTTCAGGTCTTCGTCGGCTTTCTTGCGGGCGGCGGAGATCTTGGCGTCTTCGACGTGGTGAAACTCGCGCTGAACTTCTTTCCAGGGGCGGAGGTGGTCCGCCAAGATCATCCAGACGATCGCGAGGAGCATCGCGACCGAGCTCACGCCGAAAACGACGTGGAGCGTCGACTGGTTGCGGTAGGTTTCCTCGGTCGCGGGCATGTTCTTCCGTCCTCGGGGGGTCGCTGCGGCCCGGGCGAAGGGGCCGAACGGCGCCCGGCGGTGGTGATGGTTAGATATTAAAGAAGTATTCGGGGATGGCGACGAGGTACTTCAGGTTGATGGTCCAGCGGAGCACCATCTTCAGGGGGAGGCTCGCCATGAACAGCAAGAGCATGGCGAGCACGGAATACCGGAGCATCCCCGCCTGCTCGATGTACTTCTTGAAGAACAATCGCGCCATCAGCACGGGGGGAATGAGGAAGTAGAGAATGCAGATGACGATGCCCGGCAATTCCCTCGTCAAGAAGAACGTCGGCTTGCTCGTCCCCCACATCTCGACCCAGAAAATGTCCGAGAGATTGACGTTGTTGAGCGGGATCAGTTTGTGCAGATCCCAATACTCATACGGGCCGAAGAAATTCCAGTTCGGCCCGCGGAGGAACGTCCCCAGGAGAATCAGGATCACCCAGAGGACCAGGAACCCGAACTGAAACGTGACGTAGGCGAACATCCGCTGCGAGATCGTGTAATAGCCGTTGCCCGCCTTGTTCGTGTCGATGTACGGCATCGCCATCAGGCCGACGACGATCATCGTCGGCAGGACGACGCCCGCCATCCACGGGTCGAAGTATACGAGCATTTCCTGAAGCCCGAGGAAGTACCAGGGGGCCTTCGAGGGGTTCGGCGCGACCGTCGAGCTCGCGGGCTGTTCGAGCGGGGCCTGCAACACGATCCCCCAGATCACCAGGAAGATCGTCTGGGCGACCATCGCGATCAGTTCCGTGTAGACGAGGTCCGGCCAGGTGAGAGTCTTCTCGGGCTGGAGCTCTTCGAGGTTCGGCAAGCCCTGAGCCATCCGGGCGTCGTTGATGACCGCGCGGCGCAGGCCCAACCAGGTGAAGAATCCGACCAGCACGATCAGGCCGACGATCGGAACGTTGTCGGGCTTGGTGACGATGTCGCGGAAGTCAAAGTCGGTCATGCTGAGACCGAAGGCGAGCAGGAACACGTTGACCAGTCCCCACGCGACCACGCCGTTCGCCCAGACCTTCCGCCAGTAAATCAGCGCGATGAAGCCGATCGTGGCCGCGAGAAAGAACGTGGTCGGACCGGAAACGAAGTCGATCCCGTTGCGGATGAAGGCTGGGAGCGAGACCTCGCCGCCGACGATATAGGCGAACCCCATCGCCTGAAATACGACGGCGCAGAACGCCCAGATCAAAGTCCATAGCGTGCGGTCAAGCGGCCCGCCGATGCCGACGGCCGGGATATGGTCGTCGAGGCTCGGCGGCCCGACTTCTTGACCGATCCCGTGCCCGTGATCTTTCACTTCCGCGAAGTGTGCCGCCTCGGCCCCCGCCGCGACCGCGATCATGACGTTCGCCAGGGCGCACAAGCTGTAGGCGATCGTCGTCCCAAGCGGCAACGCGTCACGACCCAGAATGATCAGCGACGCCAGGCCGTAAAGCACGAAGAACGTGACCACGAGCCACTCGGGCAGCTTCCTCGTCCGAGGCGCGAGCCCGACCCTGCTGGCCCCTTCGGAGACCATTTCCAAGTAGCCGACATACGCCGCGGCCGCCGCGTTCAGGATCGCGGCGAGCAAGTAGTACCAGGCGAGCCCGGTCAACACGCCGGGGGTCAGGTCTGAGTTGTGCATGGAAGCCTTCGGCCCGAGGGTGTCGTCTGTCCCGTCCTTTTGATTTCCGTCGCGGTCAATCAACGCCCGCCGATCACATCGGGCCGCTGATCCCGCCGTCTTTCCGGACCCGCCAGAAGTGGATCATGATCAGGAGCGACGCCGCCAACGGGATCGCCACGCAATGCAGCACGTAAAACCGATTCAAGGTCATCTCGCCGACGCTCCGCCCGCCGAGGAGGGCGAACTTCGCGTCCGACCCCGACGTGATCAGGCTCACCCCGTTCAGTTTCAATAACGAGGCCCCCGGCCCTTCCACTCCCACGCCCGGCGTCGCCCTCGCCATGTTCGAGCCGACCGTGATCGCCCAGATCGCGAGTTGGTCCCAGGGCAGCAGGTAACCGGTGAACGACAGCAAGAGCGTCATCACCAGCAGGAGCACCCCGATGACCCAGTTGAACTCACGAGGCGGCTTGTAGCTACCCGTCAGGAAGACCCGGTACATGTGGAGCCAAACCGCGATCACCATCGCGTGCGCACCCCAACGGTGCAGTTCGCGAAGAATCCCCAGCGTGGTGACGTCCCGGAGCGCCAGAATGTCGTTATAGGCGTGTTCGAGCGTCGGCCGGTAATAGAACATCAACAAGACGCCGGTCACCACTTCAACGATGAACAGGAAGAACGTCGTCCCCCCCATGCACCAGGTGTAGCTCAGCGCGATGCCCTGTTTGCGGACACTCACCGGGTGCAAGTGCAGGAAGAAGTTGGTGAGCATCACGACCACACGGTTCCGACGGTCGGTCGGCATCGGGTGGCGGAAGACGCTCTTCCAAACCTGCGACTCGGTGATCCAGTCAACGATGGCCATGCTCGCCCCTCAGTGTCGGGTCGTCTTGAATCAAAGGCGGGTGTCGTCTCGTTTCAGGTCACGGAAGCGTACAAAGAACGGGGACGAATTGGAATCCGTCAGCCGACTTTCTTTTCCGATCTCTTTGAAAGATCAGGGCGAGAAAAAAAAATCGGGCGCATACGGCGAGTCATCAGGCGGTCACGAAGCTCGCGGGGTCGGACCACTGTCCGAGTTCTTCCTGGAACTTCTGGCTCTTGTCGACGACCATCTGGCCATCTTCGCCGGTTGTGACTTTGAACCGTTCAAGCGGACGAGGCGCCGGGCCTTCGAAGTTCACGCCCGAGATGTAGAATCCGCTGCCGTGGCAAGGGCATTTGAACTTCTGTTCCCCGGACAGCCAGTTCGGCGGGCAGCCCAGGTGCGTGCAGATCGTCGACAAGGCGTAAATGACATCCTCACCGTTGTAGCGGGTCGATCGAACGATCCAGAAACCCCATTCCGTCTTGAAACGATCGTTGACTTCTTCGGCCTCGAAGTTCGTCGGCAAGCCGACCTTGATCGTGCTCGGGGGCTCCGCCAGGACGTTCGGGAACATGAACCGGCCGAGCATGGCGGTAAACGCCACCGTGCCGACGGTGAACGCCGTCCATCCGGCCACAATCCAGGCGATCAGGAAAAAATCCCGACGCGCGACCAGATTGCGAGCGGCGGCCATGGCGCGGGCCGGACGAGGCAGGACGGTCTGCGGCTTGGCATCTTTGCCTTTCCCTACCTTCGCGGCGGCCGTCTTGACGACGGGCTCGGCCGCTTTATTCTTCCTCGCACCCGCCTGCCGGGCGGCTTCGGCGAGATCCTTGGGGTCGGACATCTCTTCCAGCGGCGGCAGTGCTTTCCTCGCCACGACGGCTTTTCCCGCAGCGGCCGGTTTGGCGGCGGGCTTGGCACCTCCTGCCGAGACCGCCGCGGGTGCCGCTCCGCCGCGGGCTGCGGCGAGCTTTTCCGCCATCGTGAGCGGTCGACCGAGGGGCGGAGCCGCCGCGGCAACCACCTTCGGCTTCCCGGCGGGAGCGTCAGCCGGCTCCTCCGAAGCCACTTTCGGGGCGGACGGGGCCGGGGCGGCACCGCCGCGAGCGGCGGCCAGCTTTTCCTTCATCGTGAGCGGACGACCGAGCGATTCCGCCGTCGGGACGGGCGCCGCTTTCGGCTCGACCACAGCCGGGGTCGCGACCGCCGTGAAGGGAGCGGCGGTTTCGGCGGATGCTTCGGAGGCGGCCGCGGACGGATTGTCCCCTGCAGGTGCGGCGGCACCCGCATTCCGGGCCGCTTCCATCATCTCTTTCACGCTCAGACGTTTCGCCATCGGTCTGTTCCAGCCCCTTTGGTGAACCAAGACCCCTCTCGCCGCGCCAGCCGGCATCAACAAAGAGGCGGCCGATCGGAACCCGTTTACGCGATGAATGTCCCGGACAAATTTCCCCCGAATCATGGCGGGGGCTCGTGCGGGTCATTGGGAAAAGTCGGATGTGTCCGCCGTGGACGCGATTCGACGCTTGAGGCGATCCCGTGTTCCACCGAGTCACTCCGAACAGCGAAGCCGTTCCTTCTGAGGACTCAAGGTCAATCAAGCACGGGAAATCGAACCCACAACGGCAAACGGGATAATCATTTTGTAGACGCTACGATACCAAGCGGGAAGCCTTAGGGCAACACGCTAGAGCTCGGACAAACTTGAAGCCCCGGTCACGGAAAACGGAAGCCCCGCAAGTCGCGTTGCTCGACCCGTCGACAATCGGAAATTGAACGTCGCTCAGACTGTATCGAAGACTTCAAGGGCGCTGGAGATCTCGTGAAGCCGGGCGGTGAGATACGTCCGAATCTCTTCGCTGGTCTTGAGTTGGAGCACCTGGTGCGCGAACCGCTCGGCCTGCGCCGTCGTCACCGAGGCGAGTAACGCCTTGATCGTGGGGACGAACGCCGGGCTCATCGAGAACCGACGCAGACCCATCCCGAAGAGTGCGAGTACCGACCGCGGCTGACCGGCCATTTCGCCGCAAAGGGTGACCGGGGTTCCCGTCCGCTGGCACGAGTCGAGCACCATCTGCAAGACCTTGAAGATCGCCGGGCTCAGCGGCTCGCAGAGGTGAGCGACCTTGGGATTGTCGCGGTCAGCGGCGACCAAGTATTGAATCAAGTCGTTGGAGCCGATCGAGATGAAGTCGGTCTCGCGGAGGATCGCGTCGATGCAAACCGCGGCGGCGGGGACTTCGACCATGACACCCGTCTTCACGTCCACACCGAACGGAACCCCTTCGCGGCGGAGGTTCCTTCGCGCCTCCTCGACCAGTCGATTCACATGGCGGAGTTCGTCCAGCGTCGTGATCATCGGGAAGAGCATCTTGACGTTGCCGTGTCGCCCGGCGCGGAGGATCGCGCGGATTTGCCGCTCAAAGAGCCGGGGATGCTCGAACGAGAGACGAATCGAACGCCACCCCATGAACGGATTGGCCTCGACGCGGCGTCCGAGGTACGCGACGGTCTTATCCCCGCCGAGATCGAGCGTCCGGATCGTCACGGATCGGTTCGGCGAATCCTCGATGATCTGGCGGTAATACTGATACTGTTCTTCCTCGTCGGGCACGTCCGGATGGGTGATGAACAGGTATTCGGTTCGGAACAGGCCGACGCCCGTAGCCCCGACCTTTTGGGCCCCCTGCGCGTCCGAAATATTGTTGATGTTGGCGAGGAGCTCGACTTGAGCCCCGTCAGCGCTCATGGCGGGTTGGTCACGGTTGGCGACGAGCTTGTCTTTGAGGTTGAAAAACTCGCGCTGCATCTTCCGGTAGGCGGCCGTCGACTCCCGGTCCGGGCGGACAATCACGATGCCGTCGCGACCATCGACGACCATCAGGTCGCCCGACTTAACCTCGTTGGTGATGCCGACCACACCTGAGACCGCGGGGATGCCCCGGCTCCGCGACAAGATCGCCGCGTGGCTCGTGCCGCCGCCGGTCTCCGTGACGATCCCCGCGATCGGCAGCGAACCCAGGCTCATCGCCTGACTCGGCAAGATCTCATAGGCCACGAGTATCACGGGTTCTTCGCCCATGTGAGGCTCGAAGCCGTTGAGCGCGTTCGCGGGCTGGATCGTCAAGTGCGACCCGATCCGAGAGATCACGTCGCGGACGTCGGCAATTCGTTCGCGGTAGTAATCGTGTTCAATTCTCGCGAACTTCGCGGCGTAGCCCTGCAAGACGACGTGCAAGGCCGAAAGCGCCGTGAGTTGCTGGGTCTCGATCAAGGCCCGCACGTTCGCGAGCAACGCTTGATCGTTGATGATCTGAAGGTGGCTTTTGAAGATATCAGCTTCGGCGGGGCCGAGTTGCTGGGAGACTTTGATCACGAACGATTCGAGTTCCGCCGCGGCAAGCACGACGGCGCGGTCGAACCGCTCGATTTCGGCGGGAACCATGGCCGGTTCAGCAAGCACCTGCGCCTCGCTCGAACCGAAGACCGAGTCCACTCGATACGCCACACCCACCACGACGCCAGGACTGACTGCGATTCCTTTATACATGTCCCGCTCAGTCTAGCTTAGCCGGGGATGATTCGGAAAGATCAAACGTCTCTAAAGCCAATTTCTTCCAATTCATGCCATTTAAAGCAATAATTAACGTCAATGGCGAATCATTTCTGACATTCGTGCCCAGGATTGCCGTTACCTGCCGCAGTCCGGAGAGATCACCGACGATCACCCAGCAACTTTCATACCCCAATCCCTCTTCGCCTGCAAGAAGGCACATGGCTCAATTATTTAATTGGCTCTTGATGGATTCCGGGGTGGTGACCTGAGAGACCGGCTCGGGTGCCGCGGGTTGTACCCAACCCGTGTGCCGTAAGCGACGGCCGGAGCACGGGTTGGGTA
>JAYUFP010000801.1:0-3591 GCA_043738665.1 Isosphaeraceae bacterium | reverse complement strand
GTCGAGCTGTAAGGTGTTCATCGACCCGGTCCTCGCTGGCGTGTTCATCGCCTTCTGAAAAACAGTGCGAGATCGGCGCGCGGTTTACCCAACCGGGCCGAGAAGTTTATTCCGAAATTCTCAGAGAGAGCGATCGGACGCCTCGTCTCCGAGCATGGCGAGACGGAGCCATGTCTTGGCGTAAGCCCAGTCATTGTCGGCGGTTGAGGTGGAGATCCCGAGCGCCGAAGCGGCCTGCGCGTTGGTAAGCCCGGCGAAGTAGCGTAGGCGGACGAGGTCGGCCTTACGTTTATCCTTGGCCTCCAGCGCCGTCAGTGCCTCGTCCAGCGCGAGCAGGTCGACCCGGGGTTCCGGGATGACGAGTTCGGCCATGGCCAGATCGACTCGTTGGAGCCCTCCACCCCCCTTGGCGCTCGCCTTTCGGCGGGCGCTCTCGACGAGGATGCGGCGCATCGCCTCAGCCGCCGCGGCGAAGAAGTGGCCGCGGCTGTTCCAACCGGGATCTTCGGAGCCGACGAGCCGGAGATAAGCCTCGTGAACCAAAGCCGTGGCCTGAAGGGTCTGGCCGGGCTTCTCCCGGAGAAGCCTTTGGCCAGCCAGATTCCGCAGCTCGGCGTAGACCAAGGGCAGGAGTTGCTCGGAAGCCTGGACGTCACCTTGCTCAATGGCGGAGAGGATGCGCGTCACGTCGTTCATGGTCAGCGTCGCCGGTGACCGCCCCGGAGGCGTCCCCGACCCGGACCCGAGCGGCGCTGCTCGGCAACGACCCATCCCGGTCGGCATCAAAAAGGCGGCTTGACCCAAATTAACCGGCCGCTACCGACGAAGATAGCCATCGACACTCGACGCCGTGCGGAAGGTCGATCGCGGCGCGAGGCGCGGCGATGCCGTTCTCGAAATTGACTTTCGCTCCGATAATGAACAGGATGGAATCGTTGTGACGGCGAGGTCGAGAGAGGCAAACCGGCATGGAACCGACCAAAGAACTGATCGACGACATCTATCGTGGAAAAGTGCTCCGGGCGCGGCGGGTTCCTATCGAACGCAAATTGCTCTCAGGAGCCAAGATGTTTGAGGAGGTCTATTTGCGCATGGCGTCCGGAGCCCGAATGCAATATCCCGACGCCGACGATGCCAAGGTGCTTGAAATCATCAAGGGCCGCCTCGAACGAATCCGCCGCGTCCGAGAAAACCTATGGAGCTGACGGACGCGGTGATCTCCGTTCTTAAGGCCCTTGATGCTTGCGCGATCCCATACATGATCGTCGGTGCCTTTTCCAGTAACGCTTATGGCATTGAACGATCCACGAAAGATGTCGACCTTGTGATCGAGCTCGGTGAAGCATCGATCTTGCGGATCGCCGAGTACCTTCCGGCCGGGATCCGCATTGATCCCCAGATGACCTTCGAAACCGTCATGATGAGCCGTCGCTACGTCGCCAACATTGACGGTACTCCATTCCAAGTCGAATTTTTCCTGCTCGGCAACGATCCCCATGACCTCGAGCGATTCAGACGAAAGCGAAAAACCGATTTTGTCGAGAACCGCCCCGTCTTTTATCCCACCCCCGAAGACGTCATCATCACCAAACTTCGTTGGGCTCGCTCCAGAGACCTTGACGACGTTCGCGACGTCATCGCAGTTCAAGACTTTGAAGGCCGTCTGGACTGGGACTACATCCACTCGTGGACCGAACGCCACGGTACCCGCGAACAACTCGACGCCATCCGTCGCTCGATTCCTCCGATCTGAACTCCCGCATGTCTTCTTGATCGCTCCTCCGCATCCATCCACCGTTGAATTCACACAGGATGAAGCCTGAAAAGAAGTTCGGGCACAAAATTCGGACGAATGACGGCACAAAACGCGACTTTCGACGTATTGACGGGGAGGGGGAAAACCCCGAACACTGAAGATGAAATTCGCACGACTCGCGTGACGTCGAAAACCTTGGAGCGGACTGCGGCAACGTTACCATGCGCGTCATTCTGGACGTACTGCAAGGGCCTTTGAAGGGCCGCTCGTTCGCCTTCGATAAGCACGACACCTTTATCGTGGGGCGGTCGCGGTTCGTCCACTGCTCGATGCCCGAGGACTCCGCGCTTTCTCGCGACCATTTCCTCATCGAGATCAATCCCCCTCGCTGCGAGATCCGCGACCTCGGCAGTACCAACGGCACGTTCGTCAATGAGTGCCGAGCGGACCGCGTCAGACTTCAGTCGGGGGACAGGATCACGGCCGGGTCGAGTGTCTTTCAGGTCCGGGTCGAAGGGGTTCCCGCGGGTTTGCTCGCGAATTCCGGTCCGGTCCCGACCGTGAGCATTTCCGGAACGATCGACCTCAACCCCTCGGTCGGCCGCCTGATCACCTGCGGGGTTTGCGGGGTGGTGGCGCCTCCGGACGTCGAACTCGCGAGCGGACCCGACTTCAAGGCCGGCGAAATCTTCGAATGGATTTGCGACTCGTGCCGGAACGACGTGTCGATGGTCCCCCAGCCCGCCCCGCAGTACACGACGCTTCGCGAGCTGGGACGTGGGGCGATGGGCGTCGTCTACCAGGCGCGGCATAACGTCACGAAACGGCAGGTGGCCCTGAAGCTGATCGTCCCCGAAAGCGCCGCGGCGCGTTCGGCGGTGGAACGGTTCATGCGAGAGATGATGGTCATCAGCGAGCTCCAACACCCAAACATCGTCGAGTTTCTCGAACAAGGGATGACCCGCGGCCAGGTCTGGTTCGCGATGGAGTATGTCCAGGGGTCGAATCTGGAAGCCCTGGCCCACGCCGACCCGGGCAAATACCCCGTACACCAGGCCTGCCGGATGGCCTGCCAGGTGCTCAAAGGTCTGGAAGAAGCCCACAGGCAAGGGTTCGTCCACCGCGACATCAAACCGGAGAACATCCTGATCGGGAAAACGCCGAACGGCCTGGTCGCGAAGATCTCCGACTTCGGGCTCGCCAAGAGCTTCCGCAGCCTGGGCCTCTCGGGCCTGACGTTTTCAGGCGAGATGCGCGGGACCGTCCCGTTCATGCCCCCCGAGCAGATTCTCGACTTCAAGACCGTCACCCCCGCGGGGGACCTCTACGCGACAGCGGCGACACTCTACTATTTACTCACATCCAAGTTTATTTATGACATAATCTCCGACGGCGGCGACTTGATCCGCACGTTGCTGGAGGAGCCGCACGTCCCGGTCCGCAGGCGTCGCCCGGACGTCCCCGTCGCGCTCGCGGAAGTTCTCCAACGGTGCCTCTCGCGTGAGCCGAAAGACCGCTTTCCCAACGCCGCCGAAATGCGTCGGGCCTTAAGGCCGTTCTGTTGAACGGACGCGATCGCCTCGGGATTGGGGGTCTCATACTCGGCGCGGCCTTGAACGAGACGTTCACAACGGGAGGGCGAGCCCAGGCTGGTGAAAAGTTGGCGTTGACGATGTTCTGAGTTCCTCCCCGATCCGTCGCGCCCCTTTTTCCCCCCTTTGCGAAGGGGGGGTTAGGGGCAATACCGTTGAATTAGCCGTAACATGATGCCCATCTTCGGTTTTCAGCCCCGAAGGGGCGACGGTCAGTAGCCCAGGGCTTCAGCCCTGGGTTTT
>JAYUFP010000800.1:0-3595 GCA_043738665.1 Isosphaeraceae bacterium | reverse complement strand
GGGCGAACGGACGACGGACCCTGACGAGTCGGCCCGTGGAGTCTCTGCCCGAACTGAAGACCCGGAAGAGCATCTCGCCGTTCACCCAGTAGGGGTTGTCGTCGTTTTCCACCGTGGACCGGGTCAATCGTCTTTCCCCATCGGAGTTCAGCGGCCTCACGCTCGTTGCCCCCTTGCTCTTACGCGGGAACGAAGCATCGGTCATCGGCCATTAATCAATGGTCATCACCAAGTCAAAATCGGCCTGCTCGGAACGCTGAAGCTGCGAGCGATCGAGTCCCAGTTGTTTCGCGCGGGTTCTTGCCGTCTTAAAGTCGTTGGACTGCCCATTCCTCTGATAAGCGCGGGCGAGGTGAAAATAGACCGACGCCGTGGGCATCCCCTTCGCGGCGGCTTCGAGGTCGTGGATCGCTTCGTCGTGACGGTTCAGTCGCGAAAGGATCACGCCACGGGTGTCGAGAATCCGGGGCTGAACTCCCACGCGGCGGATCGCCTCGTCAGCCCACTTGATGCCGACCTTCGGCTGATTCATCTCTTCGGAGATCGTCCACGCCATGTTGTTCAGAAAGCCGAAGTCCGACGGGTTTTGCTTGAGCATCGCCGTGTACGCGGCGACCTCGTCATTGTAACGTCCTTGAAAGTGACGGAGCATCGCCGTTTTTTCGAGCAGGTCGAACGTCGTCGGCATTCCCTTCTTTTCGGCCGCGTCGAGCAACGTATCGGCGCGCTTGAGCCACAGGGCGTCGGTCCCCGGTCGCAGGCCTAATCCCAGAGCAGTGGAGAACGCCGCGGCGGGGTCGCCGTTCTTGGCGACCTCGTCGAGCAACGCCCCGGCCTTGTCGTCCTCACCCCGAAGCGCCCGCAGCCCGGCCGACAGACATTTGCCTTTCGAAGTAGCAGATCCCGTCGAAGCAGCCTCGGCAATCCGCAAGGCCGCGTCGAATTGCTTCAACGCGACGAGGAGACGCACCGCCGTCTCGGCCACCTCGCCGTGCTCGGGTGAATTCGCCCGGGACTGGTACGCCGCTTCGATCACCCCCGCAGCCTCGTCGCCCCGCCCCTTCGCGGCGAGAATCCGGTATTTCAGCTCGGCGACGGGAAGGCCGTCCGGGTCGAGCTTCACCAGTCTGCCGAGCTGGCTCTCGGCGGCATCAAGCTCGCGACCCGTCAGCAAGAGATTGGCATGGAGCAGGATCGCTTCGGGTGTGGCCCGTTCGCCGTAGGCGGCCTTGGCGGCGTGTTCGCGGGCGGCGGCGGCTTCTCCCCAGCCGTTGAGCCATCGCGCCAGGGTTTCGTGGACGTCCCGCCTGCCAGGGGTTTCGAGTAGCAGGCCGTTCAAAATGGCGACGGCCTTCAGTGTGTGCGCCGGGTGGGCACTCTGGGCATAGACGGTGGCGCGGGTGAGGACGTCGTCAGCCACATCGTCGGGGCGCGGGTCGGGGCCGATCAAGCTCAGGGCCTCTTCCCACGCGGCGCGATTTCCATGTCGGGTGGCGAGGACGGCCGCGAGCCGACGGGTCGTCCAGCCGCTGGAAGGGTCGCGCTTCTTGAGGGCTCGGAGCACGGCTTCGGCCTTGTCGATCCGGCCGATCCGCTCGTAGAACCCCGCAGACGAGGCGAGGACTTCGAACACTTCGGGCCAGCGGGTCATGGCCTTGTCGTAAGACTCCTCAGCCTGCTTCGCGTCGCCGATCGCGCGGTAGCACTGGGCCCAGAGGACCTCGGGATAATCGACCTTCACCACCGCTTTCAGCGCGTCAATGGTCGCGGCGGCCTCGGCCGTTTTTTTGCGGGAGACCTGGAGCATCAGGAGCTGGAGCCACGGGGCGGGGGTGTCGGGCTTGCCTTCGACCAGGACTTTCAACGCCGCCTCGGCCTCTTCGGGTTTGCCCAGGGCTTGCAAGACCTCGGCCTGCCAGACGCGGGCATCGACGCCTTGCGGGTCGCCCTGAACGGCCATCGCGGCGAGCCTGGCGGCGCGGTCGCCGTCGCCTGCTCGCAAGGCCTGAAGCGATGCCATGCGGTCGAGGCTTCCAACCTTGGCGTCGAGCGTCTCCTTGAGCCGGGCGAGGTCGGCGTCGCGCCTTTCGCGGACCAGGAGGGCGACAAGAGGCGTGAGCGCGGCCGACCCGGATTCGAGGGTCAACGCTTTTTCATAAGCGGCGATCGCCTTGTCGACCTCTTTCTTTCGCTCGCTAAGCCTTCCCTCAAGCAGGAACCCCGCGGCGAGCTTGGGGTCGGCCGTCTGGATCTCGGTTACGAGCGATTCGGCTTCGTTGCGAATCTTGCCGGGAGCCCGAAGAAGCTGCTCGACGCGCGCGACCCGCCAGGCCTGGCTCTTCGGCCCGCCGACCCCTTTCAAGGCATCGACTGCGCCGGCGATCGCCTTGTCGTCGTTCGCGCTGATTGCCAGGTCGACCAACGAGAGCCCGGGCTCGGGGTTGTCCGGTTGAAGAGCGATCCAGGCGTCATACGCCTTCTTCGCGGCGAGGCGGTCGCCTCGGGCGCGGTCGAGGTCGCCCAGCGTCTTCCACAGGAGCGGTTTCTGTTCGTCGGGGACGCGTTTGAGGCCGTCGGCGAGGGCATCGCGGGCCTCGTTGAAGAACCCTTTCAGACTCAGCAATGATCCTTTGCCGACGTAGAGAGTCGCCTGCGGGCCGGCGGCGGCGAGCCCCTGTTCAAGGACATCGAGCGCCTTGCCGAGCTTCCCCGCGCGTGCCAAAGAATTGGCGCGGGCGAGCCAGAGTTCGGTCGCTCTGGGATTCACCCGCGTGGCCGCGCCCAGGAGCGAGAGCGCCGCGTCACTTCGCCCGACCGCCGCGTCGTAATCGGCCTCGATCAGCGCAAGTTCGGAAGACCCGGGCGCACCCTTGCGGGCACGCTTCAACACCGCTTCGAACGCCGACCAGTCGCGGTCCTTGGCCGGCTTTCCGGCCTGAGTCCGCCACGAAAGGTCCGCCAGTGCGATGAGGAGTGTCGCATCTTCCGGGTAAACGGCGAGCCCGCGTTCGAGGGTCGCCATCGCTTCGGCGGGCTGGCCGAGCGCGCGCGCTTGAACTCTCGCGACGGCGGCCCAGGGCGCGCTCCAGTCCTTCGAACTTTCGGCGGCCTGGCGGTAAGCCTCCAGGGCGCGGGTCGGTTCGCGGGTCGTCTCGTAGGCATGGCCGAGGGCGTTGAACACATGGGGTTGAAGTCCCTTGTCGACCTTGAAGCGAATCGCCTCGAGCTCGGTGATCGCCTCGGGTGCGCGGTCTTTCCGGAGTAAGTAAATGGCTTTCAAGAACCGCTGACGCGGCGGCGGGTCTTCGCCCCCCACGAGCCGGTAATACTGGTCGATCAAGGGTTCGGCCTCGCTCACCCTCCCTGTTTCGAGGAGGACGTGCGCCAGCCTCCAGGTCAGTTCGGGGTCGTTGCCTTCGGTCTTCTTGAGCCCCTCGCGCCAGTGCCGGATCGCATCTTCGGGCCGGAGTTCGACGAGGTCGATCAGGCCCTGCGTCACGAGCACGCGCGGGTCTTCGCGGCGGGCGGGGTCGATCGCGTCGAGGTGCTTGCGGGCGGTCGGGGCGTCGCGGAGTTGCAGGGCCAGTTCGGCGGC
>JAYUFP010000799.1:0-3599 GCA_043738665.1 Isosphaeraceae bacterium | reverse complement strand
AGGTATTAGGCTCATCGCCAATCTCCAGGCTGTCGGTCGCGTCTTGCGTTGACCTTGAACCAAGGCCCCTTCCCTCGACCGGCGTTACCCGGCGTCGACGGTACGACGGGCCTCTCCGCCACCCCGCGCGGCCCGGCCTGTCCCTCGCGGGCGTCCGGTCGAGTTCACGCGACTCACCGCATGGGGCTTCCCGTGTTTCGGTGGATCTCCTCTTCCCGACATGCCGTCGCCACGACCACGGTGGCCCGCCGGGTCCGTTCGCTCGTGGGTCGGCCTATTCCAACCGATCACCTTTTTTCGGGCGGCGGCCTTCCCCTTCTTTGTGCGGGGTTCTGCCGGTTCACCGCACCGCCATGCGGGACATTTGTCTCGATGGCTCCGACGGCTTCCTTGCCTCCACCGCCGCTCCGATAGCGACCCAGTTGCCAGGCGGGATTCGCACCCGCTGAAGACCCCCGACTTTCACAGCGCATACCAAGTCTGACCCCCAGCGGCGTTTCACTGGACGAGATAGGGCTTGGAGAACTCGGAGGTCGTGCCGAACAGGGCTGAGTTCCCGGTCTGGTCGGTCGCCGTCGCGGTCAGGAACACTCCCGCTCTCGAACCGGTGGGAGCGGCGATCGTGAACGAAGCTACGCCTTTGGCCGATGTCGTCACCAAGGCTTTGCCGATGTGGATTTGGCCTTCGCGCCTGGCTTTCGGGTTGGCGTAGATGTCGATCTCGATTGTCTCGTTCGGTGCGGGGCCTTGGAAGGTGCCGGTGATCGTCCGACCCGCCTCGGTGATCACCGGGGAGTTTAGCACGACCGTCCGGCCCGCAAGTTGCATCCCCGCGGCCACATTCCCCTGGACCCCGCCGTTCCACTCGATCCCTCCCGTGCCGCCGTTGCCCCAGATGGAGTTACCGGCGACCGTGTTCCCCACGAACGTCGAGGCGAATGTCGGGGCGACCGGATCACCGTTGGAGTCGACGGTGGGGAGGTTCGTAAGGCCCGCGGCCTTTCCGATCACGGACTCGAAGTCCTCCGACGGCGGGCCGTAATCCACCGCGCCCATGATCGTTCCGTCGGGGCGAAGGATGAGATATTGCGGAATCGAATCGGTGCCGCGCCACTGCGCGACCGTGTCGAAGATCGACCCCGACTTCGACCCGGTCAGAACAGGCGTAGACAGGCTGTACTTCCCTGCCCATTGTTGTGCGTCTGACACGTTAGCCGTTTGAAAATCCGCGTTCTGGTACAAGATCTGGACGTATTCAAATGGGACGCCGGCCTTGTCGAAGAACGCCTGGATGCCGGATACCTGGGTGGCTTGCTGATTGCAGGGGCCGCACCATGTGGCGCAAATGTCGAGCAAGACGTACTTGCCTCGGAAGTCGGAAAGCGAAACCGTTTTGTTCGTCTGATCGGTAAGTTTGAAGTTCGGGAACGTGTTGCCCGGCATGTAGCCGACGCCGCGCTGTTCGCCCGAGAATACGCCTGGCCCCTTGTTGGCGTTGATGACGTTGCCCAGCACGGAGTTCGAAGAAGCGGCGATCCAGACTCCCGGCCCCTTGTTTCCGCGAATGACGTTGCCTTCGCCGCTCCCGTTCCCTCCGACGATTGTGTTGGTGGCTTCGTCGAGGAGGACTACGCCGGGTCCACCGTTACCCATCCGAGGGGCGAAGTTGCCCGAGGCGTTGGTGCCGATCCGGTTGCCGATGATCGCGTTGTGGCCAAAAAAGCTGGACCCCCGGACCGACACGCCCGCCGCGCCGTTGGCCGAAATCAGATTGTCACGAACGATGTTGTCGGAGAAAAACCCGACGGCGAGCGTCACACCGTTATAGGCGTTGCCTAACGCCCCATTGCCCGAGGCGTTCGTGCCGATTCGATTCGAAGCGATGACGAACGAGTCGCCGCCGCTTACGATCCCTGATCCCCGGTTGCCCGAAATCACGTTCCCCTCGATCGTCCCCCCCCGGCCGGTGCGGATGGTGATCCCGTCGCCGGAGTTCGGCAGCGACTTGGTTCCCGCGGCGTTGGTCCCGATCCGGCACCCGATGATGTTTGGTTTGTCAGCACCGTCGATGAAGATTCCGGAGAATGCGTTGGAAAAGACGACGCACCCCTTGACCCTCGTGTCGGACCCTTTCAACACGAGCCCAGAACCCTTGTTCCCGGCGGTCGTGCAGTCGGTGATCGTCGTGCCACTGGCGCCGAAGTCGATGACCCCGGAATACCCGTTGCCGAGAATGCCGTTTCCCGTCACGTCGGTGCCCAATAGGTCGTTCTGGAGGACGACCCCGGACACCCCCGACGAGATGGCGACCCCGAATCGTCCGTTGGCTGAGATGAGACAGCCGATGATCTTCACGGCCGACGCGTTGATGTTGACGCCGGAGCGACCGTTCCCCTCGGCCTTCTTGCCGGTCACGTCGATACCGACGCGAAGATTTTGAAGCGTGACGCCGTCGGCGTCGACCTCGACCCCGTAGCCCCGAAAGCGGTCGACCGCCAGGTTCTCGATCACGCTCCCCGTCGCCCCCACACCGAGGGTTAGCCCATGCACATCCGCGCCGGCACCAGCCGACATTCCATCGAGTTCGATCCTTGGGACGACCGATTTTGAAGCGACGCCCGAACGACCGCCGTCGAGGAACAACGGCGAGGTGATCGCCGGAAGCGGCGACTGGGGCCGGATGGTGAACGATCCGGTCGCCCTCGTGTAACCCGGGTCGGTTATTGGAATCCGGAACTCGACGGTATTTGATCCACCAGTCGTGTCGGCGTCGGTGATTGCCTGACGGAGTGAGCCTGGACCGGAATCGTGCGTGTTCACAACACCGAACGTCGAAAGGAGCGCCCGACTCTCCAGACCTTCGGGTTGAGGCACGAGCCTCCGTGGTCTGGCGGTGCCCCTGGAGATCCGTTTTGGTCGTTTCGAGGAAAACGCAATCTGATCGTCGTGGACGTTCATCGCGGGCAAGTTCTCCACAGTGACGTGAAAAATCTCACGGCCACACTCGCCCTGACGATCGGTCGAGATGAGGCGCTAAGACTTCCAGCACTCTAGAACCTGCCCAAAACTCTGCGTGATGTCTTTGGGGTGGAAATTGTCAAGGAGCGAAAGCGTGTGGAAGCGGAAGGATTTGGCCATGAGTCGGGAGGTGTTTGGTTCACCACGATTCGCGACGAATCGGCGAGGTCCGCGCTCCGGTGATTGAGCGCGGTCCTTCCTTCGAGAGTATCGAAAACGGTGCGGCGCTCGGCCTTTGAAAAGCCGGTGAAGCATGAGAAAGGCAGGATCTGGCTTCGCAAGTTACCCGAAGGAGAGTCGGGGAGTGACGCGGTGGCCCAAGGCTTCGTTTCCACTCCCCGCTCATCAAACCGGACAGGCGGATTTCCCGCATCCGGCTTTCGGACACGGTGTCTCACACGTCCGCACACGAAACGGTCGGCGATCGCCGACCGCGTTCTTCGCTTTGGTGTGCAACGCTTCCTGCAACTTCTCAACCTTCCTCGGAGGTATTAGGCTCATCGCCAATCTCCAGGCTGTCGGTCGCGTCTTGCGTTGACCTTGAACCAAGGCCCCTTCCCTCGACCGGCGTTACCCGGCGT
>JAYUFP010000798.1:0-3603 GCA_043738665.1 Isosphaeraceae bacterium | reverse complement strand
GGCGCGGTCGATCCGCTTCCTCCGCGTTCCTCCGCCGGAATCCGTTGGCGCGCCCAGCCACTTGTTCCATGCTTTCCCATCGTCTTTAATCTGCGTTTAGCGGCGAGTTTAGCGGTTGTCCCCATCGCGATTGAGCCGGGCGATCAGAGCTTGACGCCTGCCAACGCTCCGCAATGGACGAGGGTGGGAACGATCTCGCCGGTTGTTAACCCGGCCTCAACCATCCACGCGCGATACTCCCGGGCACTGTAGGCACGCCCTTCCGTGAGGCGGAATAGCGCCGCGGCGTAAAGGGCGACGGCGAGCGGGCCGTCGAGGGTGTCATTCAGATAGACGTCGTGGATCAGGAGGCGGCCTCCGGTGGGAAGGGCAGTCGCGCAACGACCCACGAGCTTGCGGCATTCGGGGACATCCCAGTCGTGGAGGATGTTCGACAGCAAGATCACGTCGTAGCCCGTCGGAACAGGGTCGGCGAACATATCCCCGGCGAGCGTTTCGAGCCGCTCCGAAACTCCGAAGTCCTTCGCGAACTCCCGGGCGACCTTCAAGACTTCCGGACGGTCCCAGATGGTGGCGTGCAATTCCGGGTGTTTTTGAAGCCAGGCGATACTGTAGATCCCGGTCCCGCCGCCGACGTCCAGCAGTCTTCGCCCTCCCGTCAATGGCACCTTCGTCGCCAGAACGGGTGCGACGTTACGGGCACGGCCTGCGAGCGCGAGAGTGAGCGAGCGTGCCGATCCTTCGCTCTCCATGGCGGACTCGATCCCTTCGCGAAATATGAACGCAGCCCCGACGCCGTCGTCTGACGTTCCTGCCGGGCGGTTTGTTTGCAGACGCTCGACCATTTCGAGAACGCCGGGACTTTCAGCGGCCAGTCCGATGTAACCACTGACGTCAAACTCCGCACCGGGGCTGAGGTGTTCGTTGGCCAGTTCGGTTAAGGCAACCTTGCCCTGCGCGTCGTCCTTCAATAGTCCCATGGCCTTGAGCGCGATGGTGAGCACGAGGTAAGGGCGTTCGGCCAGACCGAGCATCGTGCGAAGTTCTTCCGCCGGGATCGGCCCGCAAGCGAGCGCGGCGAAGACCCGTAAGTGGGACACGGCGGCGGTGAGGAGTTCCGTCGCGTGGTTCCCTCGAAAAAGCTCGAAAATCGGCGTGGGATCGGTGTCGGCGGGATCTGCGACGGATCGTGGCATCTGTGCCTCGACGGATCGACGTTTTTGGGGGTTTGTCTCGCAAGTTTGAGTCATGGTAACACGCATCTCGGCTCACACAAACCCGGTTCAACGAGCGCAAGCGAGTCCGCTCGAATCGCTTCGACCGAGGGAAATGGCGCGTCGGATCGACTCAATACCGACGATTCCTACAACCGATAGATCTTCCAAGGGAAGTCCGCGCCGTTGCTTCAATGCACCCTCCCGCCCTAAAATATCGCTTTGTGCAGGAGCGAATCTTCGATGTCGTCGCCCGGCGACACGAAACGCCGAAGGTGGGAATCCCGGTATGGCGACGGACCTCAGACTCAAGGACACTCTCCCGGCGCTCACGGAACGCATCCTCGAAACCTACGAGGAATGCGGACGGACCCACCACCTCGGGCATTCCCCACTCCCAAGCTACCGAGAAGTCGTCGACATCCTCTCCGACCTTCGCGAGATCCTCTTCCCCGGATACGGTCGACGTCAGAACCTTCATATGGGGAACGTGGGCTACCACGTCGGCGACTTGATCGACAGCCTTCACGACCGCCTGACACAACAAGTCGCCAGGGCCTTGCGGCATGACTGCCGCGCGATCGACCTTGAGACCGATTTCGACGCCGAGGCGCAGCTCGTCGCGATCCGGCTCCTGGAAATGATCCCGGAGCTTCGGAAAGTCCTGGGCGACGACGTCCAAGCGGCCTACGACGGCGACCCCGCCGCCAAGAGCCTCGACGAGATCGTCTTCTGCTACCCGGGGCTGTCTGCGATCGCCGTATTCCGGATCGCCCATGAGCTTTACCGGCTCGAAGTCCCCCTGATCCCCCGGATGATGTCCGAGTACGCCCACGGCAAGACGGGCATTGATATCCACCCCGGAGCAAGCATCGGCCGAAGGTTCTTCATCGACCACGGCACGGGTGTGGTGATCGGAGAGACCAGTCAGATCGGCGAAGGCGTCAAGGTCTACCAAGGCGTGACCCTGGGCGCATTGAGCTTCCCCCGCGATGAGAACGGCGCGATCCTTCGAAACGTCAAGCGGCATCCGACGATCGAAGACGAGGTCGTGATCTACGCGAACGCCACGATCCTCGGCGGCCACACGGTCATCGGCCATCACTCGGTGATCGGCTCCTCGGCCTGGATCACGAGGAGCATCGAACCTAACACGACGGTGACGATCGAGAATCCCCGGCTCAAATATCGCTCCGACATGACCGATTCGGCCGACGGGTTGATGAACTTCGATTACCAAATCTGATCGCCCGGTCAGCCCGGCTTTGTCGCAAAGACGATCCATCCCCCTGCCCTCAGACCCTGCAAGAGCCACGGAGCGGGAATTCGTCGCGCACTCACCGCGTCGATCGCGATGACCTCATCGATACGGAATCCCGCCTTTTCGACGAGATCTCGCAGTTCCCTCCAGCGGAAGAGATGAACTTCCATGTCGGGGATGCCGCGATAAAGCATCCGTCGATCTCCGGCGTCGGGGCGTCGCAAAATGCGCTTGCCGACCTGTTCCAGCAGCCACATTCGACCTTGCGGATTGTCAAGATTGAGATAGAGATTGTGGGCGTGGAGGGCAAGCGTACCGTCCGGCTCCAAAACCCGGTAAGCTTCCGAGAGCGCCTTCGCGCGTGATGCATTTCCTCGGATCATTCCCAGGGTGCTGAACATTGAAAGAGCGATGGAGAACGAGTCGTCGCGGAAACATCCCAAGTCGCAGAGGTTGGCCCTCACGCGACGGATTTTGAGCCCTTCTGAGGCGGCCTTCCGCCCGAGCAAGCTTAACATCGGTCGAGAAAGTTCGATGGCCGTGACAGGAAAGTCTCGACGGGCGAAATGGAGCGAAAGGCGTCCCGCGCCGCAACCAAGGTCAACCAGAGACGCCGGGGACCGAAAGCGGGCATCGAGCGCGCGGCCGTCCTCTTGGAAGAGCGGGTGGCCGGCGAAAAACGCGTCCTCATCCTCGGCGATCCGGGGGCTGCTTGCGTATTGCCAGAGCGACCGGTTCACCCCCGGAGGAAGTCGCCATGCGGGAGGGACTTCGTCCACGTTCAATGCGTCCTCGAAGCAATCAAGACGCGACCGGCGCGCGGGGGGATCTTCAAATCGCGGAGGCCACCCCCATCAGCCGTCACAAAGTCATGGGACCAGGCCTCTTTGAAGATCAAACCATCCGCGGCGATATCCGCAACCGCGATGTCGATGCGTTTCGTGCTCTTCGACGGATTCAAGACGACGACGATCGTTTCATCGACATGACAGCGGGCGAACGCGAAGACCTCGTCAGCGGCATGAACGGTCTGGAACGTCCCACGACGGAGGGCGGGGTGGGCATTCCGGAGGGCGATCAGTCTCTGGAATTCATGGAGCAACTCCAGGTTCCACGTCTCGCCGTGAT
>JAYUFP010000797.1:0-3603 GCA_043738665.1 Isosphaeraceae bacterium | reverse complement strand
CTCGGTTCAGCTCGTGCCGTGGACGAAGACCAAGCCGACCCGGACGAATGAGTTCGCGTTGCCGCCGGAACAATCCCGCGGCCGTCCTTTCCGGTTGTTGGGCGTTCCTCAATCGATCGTGGTCGTCTCGATCGTTCCGGACGGCCCGCCGATTCGCATGACCTGGCGAACATACGATTGCCGAGTGGTTCGCTGTTGGGGACCGGAGCGGATCGCGACGGGCTGGTGGCGTACTCAAGACGTCCAGCGCGACTATTACCGGGCGGAATGGGAGGACGGTACGCACGCATGGATCTTTCGCGATCGGCGCGGCGGTCGTTGGTTTCTGCACGGCTTCTTCGAGTGACGAGTCATGCCGGAAAAACAGCACGCCAAGCTCTATGCCCCCGCGCCGATCTCGGACATCGGCCCTCGGATTTCACCGCAAGTCCGTTATGTCGAGCTTCATTGCAAGACGAACTTCTCTTTCCTGGAAGGGGCATCGCATCCCGACGAACTGGTCAACCAGGCGGCGACGCTTGGTTACGGCGGCATGGCCGTCACCGACCGCAACAGCGTGGCGGGCGTCGTGCGTGCGCATGTCGCGGCGAAGAAACTGGGCCTCACGCTCATCATCGGGGCCGAAGTCACGCCGGCCGACGCCGGCCCCGTGTTGCTCTGGGCGATGAACCGTGAAGGATACGGGCGGCTCTGTCGGCTGTTAACCCGCGGCCGTCGTCTGGCTCCGAAGGGAGAGTGTCATCTTAATTTCACCGACGTCGCCGAGCATTCCGATGGCCTGATGATTGGTGTCTTGTCGGCGTCGGCCGGTGACCTTTCGTCGGATTTATCGCGATGGCGGGACGTCTTTCCTGACCGCGCCTACGCCGTGGCCGAGTTGCATCGCGGTCCTTGCGATGAGCGGCGATTAGGCCAATGGCAAGGCGCGGCCCGAGCGGCGCGGGTGCCGTTGATCGCGGCGGGCGACGTTCATTATCACGACGCGAGCCGGCGCTATCTCCACGACGTGTTGACGGCCGTCCGGCTCAAAACGACCGTCGCCGAGCTGGGTGTGTCACGCTTTCCCAACGGCGAACGGCGACTGCGGCCGGTGGACGAGCTGATCTCGCTTTTCGCCCAGTGTCCCGATGCCGTTTCCCGCACCGGCGAAGTCGCCGACCGCTGCACGTTTTCGCTCGACGAGCTGCGCTATGACTATCCCGAGGAATTATGCCCCGGCGATGAAACGCCCATCTCCTACCTCACTCGGCTGACCTTGGCCGGGGCGCGCGACCGCTATCCCGACGACGTTCCGATCAAGGTCCGCCGGCTCATCGAGCACGAGCTGGCGATCATCGACGACCTGAACTACCCGGCCTACTTTCTGACCGTCTGGGACCTGGTCCGCTTCGCACGCTCGCAAGGCATCCTTTGCCAGGGACGCGGTTCGGCGGCCAACTCGGCCGTCTGCTATTGCCTGGGTGTGACCTCCGTCGACCCGGATCGGATCGACGTTCTGTTCGAGCGGTTCATCTCAAGAGAGCGCGACGAAGCGCCCGACATCGACATTGATTTCGAACATCAGCGGCGTGAAGAAGTCATTCAGTACATCTACGAAAAGTACGGGCGCGACCGGGCCGGCATGACGGCCGAATTGATTACCTATCGGCCACGTTCGGCCGTGCGGGACGTCGGCAAGGCGCTCGGGCTCTCATTGGACCGGGTCGACGCCTTGGCCAAAGCGGTCGGCCACGTCGAGACGGGCGACCAATTGCACATACGCTTCGGAGAGGCGGGCGTCGATCCGACTTGCCGTCTCAGCCGTCAATTGGTTTATCTCGTCCGCCAGGTTCTCGGATTCCCCCGCCATTTGTCGCAACACGTCGGCGGCATGGTCTTGTCCAATTTGCCGCTCTGTGAATTGGTCCCCATTGAAAACGCCGCCATGCCCGGCCGGACCGTCGTGCAATGGGATAAGGACGATCTCGATGCGCTCGGCATCCTCAAGGTTGATTGTCTGGCGCTCGGGATGCTCTCGGCGATTCGACGCGCCCTGGACCTGCTTAAGGAACACAACGGCCAGTCACTGACCTTGGCCACGGTTCCCGCCGAAGACCCGGCCACATACGCGATGATCCAGAAGGCGGACACGATCGGCGTGTTTCAGATCGAATCCCGAGCCCAGATGAGCATGCTGCCCCGCCTGAAACCCAAGGAGTTCTACGACCTGGTCATCGAAGTCGCGATCGTCCGCCCCGGTCCCATCCAGGGCAACATGGTACATCCCTATCTTCGGCGACGTAACGGTGAGGAGCCCGTGGAATATCCCAGCGAAGCCGTCCGCGACGTTCTCAAGAAAACCCTCGGCGTACCGCTTTTTCAAGAGCAGGCCATGAAGCTCGTGGTCGTGGCCGCGGGCTTCACTCCCGGAGAAGCCGACCAACTGCGAAGGTCGATGGGAGCGTGGCGGCGAAACGGGGTCATGGAGCAGTTCCACGGCAAGCTGATCGACGGGATGATGGCCAACGGCTACTCGGAGGTATTCGCGAGCAATGTCTTTCGGCAACTCGAAGGCTTCGGCTCCTACGGCTTCCCGGAATCGCACGCGGTGTCGTTCGCCCTCTTGACGTATGTCTCCTCCTGGATCAAATGCCATCATCCGGCGGTGTTTCTGACCTCCCTCCTCAACAGCCAGCCGATGGGATTCTACGCCCCGGCGCAACTCGTGACCGACGCCCGGGCGCACGGCGTCGAAGTTCGCCCCGTTGACGTCAATCGCAGCGATTGGGACAGCACGCTCGAACGTCGGGAAGCCGACGGAATGCTCGTCGTTCGGCTCGGTTGGTCGCTCGTCAAGGGCCTCTCCCAAAGGGTGGCGGAGACGCTGGTCTCCGAGCGTCAATCCGGACCGTTCACGTCTTACGCCGACTTCGTGGGACGCACCGGATTCTCGAACGCGATGTTGTCCCGGCTGGCGTCGGCCGACGCATTCCGCTCGCTCGGCCTCGATCGTCGGCCCGCGCTCTGGCAATCGTTGGAGCCGCGATGCTCTCAGCCGCTCTTCGCGAACCTGCCCGACGAAGCGCCGCCGCCGCTGCCTCCGCTTTCGGCCTCGCAAGAAGTCATTCATGATTACCACGCCCAAGGCTTATCGCTTCGAGGCCATCCCTTCGCCTCGCTTCGGCCGTCCTTGACGGCGAAACGTGTCGTCACGGCGGTGGAGTTGCAAACGTTGGAAGCCGACCGGAGTTATCATGTCGCCGGACTGGTCCTGTTGCGGCAGCGGCCCGGAACCGCCAAGGGGGTCACCTTCATGACGATCGAAGACGAGACCGGCACGGTGAATCTGATCGTCTGGCGACACGTTTGGGAGCGGTTTCGCAGAGTCGCCCGTCACGCTCAAGCCCTGATCGCCACAGGGCGGTTGCAAAGGCAAGATGGGGTGATCCATATCGTCGTCGAGGGGCTGAAGGACATGACGACGGCGGTCGCCGATCTCGGCCAGGCATCAAGGGACTTTCGCTGAGAGTCCGTCCGGAAAGGAAATGGCTAGGAAATGGCTGATGACGGATGGCTGATGACGGATCGGAAAGAGCGAATGCGGCGTTTTCCCGCCGGTTTTCT
>JAYUFP010000796.1:0-3605 GCA_043738665.1 Isosphaeraceae bacterium | reverse complement strand
TTTCCAGAACCGTCCGCTGCTGTAATAAAGGCGTGAAATCGTCCAGAAGTTCTCGCCGCGCTCGACGCGGTGCGGGACGGCTTCGACCCGCACGGCCTCGTCGTCGTTGCTGCCTCGGGGCGTGCGAGCGGTGACGTCGCTATTGAACGGCTCGGCGATCGCGGCGGCGGGTGCGGATCGTCCGGGTACGGTCCGAACGGGGGAGGGAAGACGCTCGGGGGGAGCTTCGGCCCTGGCACGCGCCTCGGGGCTGAGCGGGTCGAGGTTCACCCGCTCGAACTCATCAAGGGGGCGGCTCGTCCCGGCGGTCGGAAGTCCGTGGTCATCGGGCGCGGGGGTGATGACGGGCTTGGGTTCTTCCTTGATCGGCACGGCCGCCGTGGCCGGGTTCGCGGCGGGCTCCGGAGTGGGCTCGGCGGCGGGCGCGGGTGCCAGCGTCGGCAGGTTGGACGTCGGTGCGGGGGCCGTGACGGGTGGCGCCGGCGCCGGCGTCGGGGCCGCGACCGGTCGGGGTTGGGGTGCCGCGGCCGGAGCCGTCACCGGGGCTTTCTCTTGGGGCTTCGGCGTCGGGACGGGGACGGGGACGGGCTCGACGGGCGGAGCCGTCACGACGGGCGGCGCGGCCGGGTCGGGCTTTGTTTCCGGCGTTGGTGTTGTCGGCGGCGGCAACGGCGATTCCGCGAGCGCCGGGGCCGGGTCGGGCACCGGCGCGGCCGGGTCGGGCTTGGCGGTCGGAGCCGGGGTCGGCTCGACGGGTGCCGGGGTCGTCGTGTTTTCGATCGGCTTGGGGGTTTCCGTAGGAGGTGCGGCAGGCGCGGGGATCGGGGGCTCTTCTTTCTTATCGCCGGGGAGCGGGTTCGCCGGTTCGCCCGGTGCGGGCATCGGCAACGGGGTCGCGGCCTCCGCCGTCTTATGTTTGTCGATGGGAGCGGGGGTATCTTTCGACTCGTCAGGCGGCGGGACCGGCAGCGGCGGGTCTGCCATGGCGACCTGCACGACGCCGGTTGCCGGGGCCTCCTGGGTCGCCTCGGTCACCGGGAACGGGTCGGGAATCGGCGTCGGCGCGGGGGGCGTTTCGGTCGACTTATCCTTGGCGAGATCCTTGCGAATTTGTTCCTCGGCGGCCTCGACCCGGATCGCCGCGACCGGCGGAATCTTGCCCGTCTCCGTCGAAGGATCGGGCTTGCCCCGCCATTTGTTCGCGACCAGGACGCCGACCAGGATCAGGAACGACAGCAGTGCCGCGAGCCCGAATCGGGCATCGCGATTCAGCCTGACGTTGAGGTTCAGGCCGGTGAAGCGCAGCCGTTTCGGCTTCGGCGGCCTCGGCCAATCCGTCTCGTCCTGTTCCGTCGGTTCGGGGGACTCGATCGAGTCGTTCACGACGTCATCCCCGTCCCCCCGCTCGTCCCGGCCTTCCTGGCCTTGCGGTAATGGGGGTTCGGGGGTTCGGTGGGACCAGTTTGTGTCGGACATCGTTCGGCGACCCTCAATTTCGCGCTTCGCGCCCGGGGGTTGACGGCCAGCTCCTCGGGAGACGCTGTGACGGGCTTCCGTGTCAGGACTTCAAGCCTCGGGTCGTCGCGGAACGCGTGTTTGACCCGCCGATCTTCGAGCGAATGAAAACTGATGATTGCCGCGCGGCCGCCGGGGCGGAGGACCTCGGCAAGGAACGCGAGCGTCCGTTCGAGGTGTCCGAGCTCGTCATTGACCGCGATCCGCAAGGCCTGAAACGTTCGAGTGGCCGGGTCCATCGGCCCCCACTTGCCGGGGACACCCCGGCGGACGACCTCGGCGAACCGCGCCGTCGTCGTGAACGGGGCGAGCTGCCTCGCCTCCACGATCCGGCGTGCGATCCGCCTGCTATACCGCTCCTCGCCGTACTCAAAGATGATCCGCGCGAGTTCCACCTCATCCAGAGAGTTCACCAGTTCCGCGGCGCTTGGGTCTTCGCCGCCGGGGTTGAACCGCATGTCGAGCGGCCCGTCGTTCGCGAAGCTGAAACCCCGGTGCGTCCACGCGAGCTGGTCCGAAGACAGCCCCAGATCGAGCAAGATCCCGTCCACGGTCCCCAATGGGATATTGAGCGACTCCAGAACCTCGGCCATGTCGCTGTACGCCGACGGGACAAGCGTGACGGGAAGCCCCTGAGTTGCCTGCGCGGCCAGGGCGAGCATCGCGGGGTCGCGGTCGAGTCCGAAGATTCGACCGGTCGTCCCCACTTTCCCCGCCAGGGCGCGCGAATGTCCCCCCGCGCCGGCCGTGCCATCGACGATCACCGAGCCCGCTTTGGGATCGAGCCAGGTCAGCACCTCGTTCAGAAGAACGGAGCGGTGAACGGCCCGGGCCGCGGGTTGGGGGTCGACGTTTTCTTCCGGTTCGGGAGACAATGGCCGGCTCGCTCGTCGAGAGGTGGAGTCGAGAAGCAGGGTATCTGGAGACGTTACGGTCGGCCGGGTGCGACTTTAGCCGACCGTCCAATCCTGTCAATCCCGGCTCGGAACCGGGCTCACGGAATGACGCCTATCTTTTCCATCGGACGGGGGGTGATCCAGGCATCAAGAATTCGGATCGCTTTTTCCTATCCCGCGGTTGCTTAAAATCCGTCGCGAGCGATCGAACACTTTGCGACAAAGTCCGGTCTTACTTCTCGCGGAGCCATGAATGATCGGGAGATGGACCCCCAAAAAACCTCAACGCAAGTGAGTCGCGAGCGGAATGGCCACGGACCGCGACAGCTTCCTGGCCTTGCTCGACCGGCACGGGGCGGTGGCGTTGGGGATGCTGCGGCGGCTCTGCGGGAACTCGCACGATGCGGAGGACGTTTTTCAGGACGTCGCCGCGCGGGTCTGGAAACACCTCGGCGAGCGCCCTCGGATTCGTGACGACCGGGCCTGGTTGCTGACGATCGCCCATCGCGCGTACCTCGACCACAGCGCCAGGCGTCCTCCGGCGCACGCGCCTCTTTTCGAGGACGACGAGGCGTTGGGTCACGTCGGCAACGCCCGCGACCCCGTGGCGGTCGCCGAGCAGACCGAGCGCGCGATGCGGGTCACCGACGCCGTGAGCGGCCTCTCGCCTCCGCTCCGCGAGGTCGTCGTGATGCACTACGCGGGGGGGCTCTCGTTGCGAGAAGTCGCGAAGGCGACGGGGGTCTCCGTCGGCACGGTCAAGAGTCGACTCAACGCCGGGCTCGAACAATTGCGGAGACGTATGCCATGAGCACCCGTTGCGAGAAGGCCGTGGAGGCGCTGGCCGCCGGTGGGACGTTGCGACGGTGGAAAGCCTTGCGGCACGCCGCCCGCTGCCCGAGCTGCTCCGCGGCACGGGACGAAATGAGAGGAATCGCCGAGGCATTGAGTGAAGCCTTCCCGTTGAGCGCCGCCCAGCGCCGGCTCTGGATCTCGGCGGTGGCGGAGTCGAGTGAGGAACCGTTGCGGTCCCGGCGATTCCTGCCCGTTCCGGCGGGAGCCTTGGCCGCGGTGATACTTGTCGCATTCGGGGTCTGGTGGTCGTTTCGCCCGCGTGATCTCCGCGTGGGTCCGCCGGAGATCGCGGCCGTTGAGTCGTCGACCGCCAAGGACGAGGGGGATCGTGAAGTGGAG